>DATHBQ010000103.1:0-2537 GCA_035296105.1 Propionibacteriaceae bacterium
CGCGTGCTCTGCGTGGTTGGGCTGGGCGCCGATCTCGAGCTGGCCCGGGAGCGCGCGTACGCCGGGATCGAGCAGATCTCGCTGCCTGGCTCGTTCTTCCGGACTGACGTCGCCGCCCGGGTCGATCGGAAGGTCCGCCAGCCCACCGGAGCGCGGGCATGATCGGCAACGTCCTGGCCAACCGGTACGCGTCCGAGGCGATGCGGGACATCTGGGGGAGTGAGAGCAAGATCATCGCCGAGCGGCGGCTCTGGCTCGCCGTGCTGACCGCCCAGAACGACCTCGGCGTCGACCTCGGCGGCGACGATCCGGCCACGGTGCTGGCCGCGTACGAGGCGGTGGTCGACTCGGTCGACCTGGCCAGCATCGCCGCCCGGGAGCGGGTCACCCGGCACGACGTCAAGGCCCGGATCGAGGAGTTCAACGCCCTGGCCGGCCACGAGCACGTGCACAAGGGCATGACCTCGCGCGACCTCACCGAGAACGTCGAGCAGCTGCAGATCGTCTCCGCCCTCGGCCTCATCCGTACCCGGATTGTCACGGTACTGGCCCGGCTCGGTGAGCTGACCGCCCGCTACGCGGAGCAGCCGATCACCGCGCGGACGCACAACGTGGCGGCGCAGGTGACCACGCTGGGCAAGCGGTTCGCCACCGTGGCCGAGGAGCTGCTGGTCGCGTACGAGCGGGTGGACGGGCTGCTGGACCGCTACCCGTTGCGCGGGATCAAGGGCCCCGTGGGCACCGGGCAGGACATGCTCGACCTGGTCGGCGGGGACGAGACCAATCTGGCGGCGCTGGAGCAGCGGGTCGCCGACCACCTCGGCTTCACCCGGGTGCTGCTGAGCACCGGGCAGGTCTACCCGCGCTCGCTGGACTACGACGTGGTCAGCGCCCTGGCCCAGGTGGCGGCCGCCCCGTCGAACCTGGCCACCAGCATCCGGCTGATGGCCGGGCACGAGCTGGTCACCGAGGGGTTCCGCGCGGGCCAGGTCGGCTCCAGCGCGATGCCGCACAAGATGAACACCCGGTCCTGCGAGCGGGTCAACGGGCTGGCGGTCATCCTCCGCGGCCACGTCTCGATGGTGGGCGAGGTGGCCGGCGACCAGTGGAACGAGGGTGACGTCTCCGACTCGGTGGTCCGCCGGGTCGCGCTGCCCGATGCCTTCTTCGCCCTGGACGGGCTGTTCGAGACCTTCCTCAGCGTGCTCGCCGACTTCGGCGCGTTCCCGGCGGTGATCGACGCCGAGATGCGCCGCTACCTGCCGTTCCTGGTCACCAGCAAGGTGCTGCTCGCGGCCGTCCGGCGCGGTGTCGGACGGGAGGCGGCGCACGAGGTGATCAAGGAGCACGCGGTGGCGGTGGCCCTGGCGATGCGGGAGCGTGGAGCGGACAACGACCTGCTGGACCGGCTGGCCGGAGACGCCCGACTGGGGGTCGACCGGGCCGACCTGGACGCCGCCGTGGCCCGTCCGTTGGAGCTCACCGGGACCGCCGGCGCCCAGGTGAGCGCGGTTCTGGGCCGGATCGAGAAGCTCGTCGCCACGCACCCGGACGCAGCGGCGTACACTCCCGGATTGGTCCTGTAGAGCTCATGAGCGACGACGAAGCGCCGACAGCCCCTCGGGCCGGGGAGACCGAGGGGCTGCCGTGGGGGGAGAGGGGCTCTGAGGTGGGGAGCTACACCAGCGTGGACGATCCGTTGGGCATCAGCACCCAGGCGGCCAGATAGATCAGGATCTGCGGCCCGGGAAGTAGCAAGCTGGCGACGAAGAGAATCCGGACGATGGTGGGGTCGATGCCGAAGCGACGCGCGATGCCTGAACACACGCCTGCGATCACCCGGTCTTCGCGAGGGCGGTACAGGGTCATGGAAGGGAGTTCCTCTCTTGGACGGATTGTTCTGCGGATAGATCCACTGTGCGGCATTGCGGACGCCGGGGGAAGCAGTTTGCTGGGACGCTCCGGGTGCGCTCAGGGTCCATGGCGCCACATCCCTGACCTCGCGCCGGCCACTCCTGAAAGACTGGGCCGGTGACACGACCGCGGCGGGCGTTCGGGGGCGAGCTCGGGGACACCGAACCGCCGGTCGCCTACGTCCCTCGCCGGTCCAGCGGGTTCGTGCCGGCCCCGGAGCCGCATGCGGTGGAGCCGGTCCCGCCGCCTCGGCCGGAGTCGTTGACCGATGATGTGACGGAGGCCGACGAGCCGCCGCCCCGGCCGCGTCGAGCCCTTCCGGTCGCGGCCGAGCCGGCGGAACCGGCCGAGGCCGAGCGGGACACCGAGGAGCAGGCCTCGGTGGGACTGCGCGGAGAGCGCGCTGCGCTCGCGGCGCCCCCGGTTACGCCGCCGGTGCCGGCGCCAGGACCGGTGTCGCGGCCCGGTCCGGCCGAACCGCCACCGCCCCGGCGCCCGGCCAGAGCCCTGATGCCGTTCGACCCGAGCGACGACGAGGACATCCCGGAGGAGCCGGCGACGGTACCGGTACCGCGGCGCTCCCGGGCGTGGGTGGAACTGGACTCCGCGCCGGGCGCCGAGCC
>DATHBQ010000104.1:0-5019 GCA_035296105.1 Propionibacteriaceae bacterium
GGACACCGAGCCCCGGCGTAACCGGCGACGGCTCACCCGTGGTGAGAGGCGCTCGCTGGTCGGCATGGTCGCCTTCATCGCCCTGCTGCACGTGCTCGGCTGGGGCACCCTGATCGGCATCGTCGCCCCGGAGCAGTACGCCATCGGCGACGCCGGAGTGCTCGGGGTCGCGGTCGGCCTCGTCGCGTACACCCTGGGGATGCGGCATGCGTTCGACGCCGACCACATCGCGGCGATCGACAACACCACCCGCAAGCTGATGGCCGAGCAGCAGCGGCCGATGTCGGTCGGCTTCTGGTTCTCCCTCGGCCACTCCTCGATCGTGTTCGCCCTGGTCGGGCTGATCGCGCTCGGCGTACGGGCCCTGGCCGGTCAGGTCGCCGACGAGGGCTCGCTGCTGCAGCGCATCACCGGGGTGGTCGGTGTCGCGGTTTCGGGCACCTTCCTGATGATCATCGGCATCGTCAACCTGGTGGTGCTGGTCGGGATCATCGCCGTGTTCCGGCGGATGCGGCGGGGCGAGTTCGACGAGGCGGCCCTGGAGCGCCAGCTCAACAACCGCGGCTTCCTGAACCGGATCCTGTCGAGGGTGACCAAGGCGGTCCGCCGGCCCTGGCACATGTATCCGACCGGCGTGCTGTTCGGCCTGGGCTTCGACACCGCGATCGAGGTCGGGCTGCTGGTGCTGGCTGGCGGGGCTGCGGCGTTCAGCCTGCCGTGGTACGCGGTCCTCACCCTGCCGATCCTGTTCGCCGCCGGCATGAGCCTGCTGGACACCCTGGACGGCGTGTTCATGAACGTGGCCTACGGGTGGGCGTTCGCCCGGCCCGTGCGGAAGGTCTACTACAACATCACCGTGACCTCGCTGTCGGTGGCGGTCGCCCTGGTCATCGGCGGGATCGAGCTGATCTCGATCCTGGTCGACGAGGTCGGCATCACCTCCGGACCGCTGGCCGCGGTCGCCGCCGTCGACCTGACCCACGTCGGTTACGGCATCGTCGTCTTCTTCGTGCTGGCCTGGCTGGTGTCCCTGGGCTTCTGGAAGTTCGGCCGGGTGGAGGAGAAGTGGTCGGCCCGTCTTCAGGGCTCGACTATCCGTTGATCGGGTCGGGCCCCCGGTCAGGAGTTTCCGCCGGTCGCGTAGGGGGTGTGCGTGGGCAGGGTCATCCGCGGCCCCCGCCGCGGGGTGCGCAGGCCGGTCATGGCCAGCAGGGCCTGCACCCGGAACCGGTGACCGCGGTAGGGCTCAAGGATCTCGGTGCAGGCGTCGTCGTCCAGGGCCTCCCCGGTCAGCGCGTACGTGATGTCCCGGCCGACGTGGAAGTCACCGATGCTCCAGGCATCCGGGTCGCCGTGCGCCCGCTGCCGCACCTCGGCCGAGGTCCAGGCACCGACGCCGGGGAAGCTCTGCAGCGCCCGGTCCGCCGCTCCGCTGGTCCCGTCCAGCGTCCGCTCCAGCGCGGCCGCCCGTACGGCGGTCCGGACCAGGGTCCGGCTGCGCCGCTGTTCGACCCCGGCGGCCAGGAACCGCCAGCTGGGCACCCGGGCCCAGACCTCGGGCGGCGGCGGCACGAACATCCCGTACGCCGCGGAGTCCGGGTCGGTGGCCGGTCCGGGCGCCGGCTCGCCGAACTCCAAGACCAGCAGCCGCCAGGCCCGGAACGCCTCCTGACCGGTGACGACCTGCTCGATGCAGGCCGCGGCCAGGGCCTCGAACACGGCGTCGGTCCGGCCCACCCGGTAGTGACCCCAGCGGCGATGGGCCAGCGCCAGCGGTCCGTGCTCCGGCCGGGGCCGGAACCCGCCGGGATCGTCCGCCTCGCCGAGCAGCCGGGGTAGCTGGTCCAACGCCCACTCCGCTCCGGGGCCCCAGGCCCGGGCGGCCACCTCGCTCCCCTGCGGCAGGATCTTCAGCAGCACCGGACCGGTCGGCGTCCGCGTCGCCCGCAGGTAGGCCTCGCCTACCCGCCGGTGTGTCGGGTCGCCGGCCCCGCGGCGGAGCAGGCCGAAAACGGGCCGGAGCAGCACCGGCCGGTCGAGGCGGAGGTGCCGGGTGAGCTCGGTCACGGCCGGTCGAGGGAGAACGAGCGGCCGTCGGGGCTGACGAAGCCGTTGTGCCGCAGCACCTGCTGGGAGGCGTGGTTGTCGGAGTCGGTGAAGGCGAGCAGCCGGTTCGCCCCAGCGGACCAGGCCAGCGCGACGAGCTGGGCGCAGGCGGCGGTGGCGATCCCCCGGCCGCGCACGGCGGGCACGACCTGGTAGCCGATGGTCAGCTGCTCGTGGTCATCCGGCGGTCCGTGGAACCCGATGTCGCCGACCACCTGCCCGTCGACCACCAGCTGGTAGGTCCACCAGGGCGAGTCGGGGTCGAGGCCGCCCATCTCGTGCCAGGCGGCGAACAGCCAGGTCAGGCCCTCGAGGGTGTCGTCCAGCGGGTACTCGGGGTGCCATGACGCGCGCATGGCCGCGGTCGGCCGGACGTCGAGCATCAGCCTCGCCTCGTCGGCCGGCAGATGTCTCAGAGTCGGTGAAGGGGGACGGCCCCCCTTCGGCCCCCAGGAACTGCCTAACCGGACTCCACCCACGGGTTCTTCCTACACCCGTCCAGACCCTTGGTCTGCTGCAGCATGATCGGCGCCAGGCGGCCCCGACCGGGGCACTCGACGTGGCCGTGGCCGATGTAGTGGCCGAACTCGTGGTTGACCAGGTACCGCCGGTAGTTGGTGACGTCCCGGCCGTACGCCTTCGCCCCGAGCTGCCAGCGCTTGGCGTTCAGCACCACCCGGTTGCCGTTCTGGCAGGACACCTCGCCCCTGGTCGCCAGCGGCGCGCACAGCCGGTCGGTGGTGCCGGGCGTGACGATGTACGCGTGCAGCTCGGCGCGGTCGCTGTCTCCGCTGACCAGCTCGAACCGCACCCGTCCGCTGCCCCGCCAGCTGCGCTTGTCGTTCAGCACGCCGGCGATCATCCTCGCCGCCTCGTCCGGTTCGATGTCGAGGTTCTCCTCGACCTTCACGTCGTAGCGGATGAGCCGGCCGCCGCTGGACGCGGACCGGATGTCCACCTCGGCGGGCCGGTAGCGGCCGGGTCCGGTCGCGGGCACCGTGATCTTCGGGGCCGTCGGCTTGGGCTTGGCGGTCGGCTCGGCCGTCGGTCGGGCGCTCGGGGTCGGCCCGACGGTCCGGTCCGGCGTCGGGGTGGGGACGGCCGACTCGACCATCGGGACGTCGTCGCGGGACGCAGCGGCCACCGCGAGCAGGTCGCCGCTGACTACTGAGGGCACCACCCGCAGGCCCAGGCCGAGCAGCCCGAAGACGAGGATCGCGGCGATGGTGCCCAGCGTGCCGGCGCCCGAGCTTTGCATGGGCTGGACGACCAGCAGCTCGTCCGGATCGCCCCCGGCCGCTGGTGAGTTAGATTGAGACCCGCTGAGCCTGCCGCGGTCCGCAGCCGAGCGGGGGCTTCTGGGATCACGATGAGGCACGACGCGGCCTCACCCCCGGAAGCTGACTCACGAGGACTAACACTAGGCGGAGAAGGTGACCCACTCACATTTCGGCTCTGGATCGACCGGCTCGGTGGGGTCGCCGCCGATGCTCGACCCCGACGAACTGCGCCGGCACCGGCGGGCGCTGCGCATCCTTGTCGTCGTCCTGATCCCGCTGGCCATCTGGACGGTGGTCGGGCTGATCGTGTTCTGGCCGGGCGACATCTCCGACCGGGTGAACCCGGACCTGGCCGGTGGCTACAACATCCCCGGCGTCACCTACCCCTCGGCGCGGATCACCGAGGTCAAGGAGATCGCCTGCGACGGGCTGCCCGGCTCGACACCAGAGGTGAGCGAGCTGAACTGCGCCGAGGTGGTGGCGGAGCTGCAGGAGGGCGACGACCGGGGCCTCGCCGTGTCCGTACCGCTGACCGAGGCCGTCTACTCCTCCGGCGTGGAGGTCGGCCAGGTGATCAAGCTGACCCGGGTGCCGCCGGTCGATGACCAACCGGCCCAGTACCAGTTCGCCGACTTCGAGCGGCGTACGCCGTTGATCGTGCTCACCGTGCTGTTCGCGGTGGCCGTGGTGGCCGTGGCCCGCTGGCGTGGCTTTGCCTCACTGATCGGGCTGGCGTTCGCCGGGTTCATCCTGGTCAAGTTCATGTTCCCGGCCCTGGTGGCTGGGTCCAACCCGCTCCTGATCGGCCTGATCGGGTCGTCGGCGATCATGTTCGTGGTGCTGTACGCGGCCCACGGGTTCAGCGCGCGGACGAGTACGGCCCTGGTGGGAACGCTGTTCGGGCTGATCCTGATCGCGCTGCTCGGGTTGGCCGCGTCCCGCTGGGCCCACCTCACCGGAGTGGCCTCCGAGGAGGACTTCGTCCTCTCCGCCGCGGCACCCGACCTCCGACTGACCTCGGTCGTCCTCTGCGGCATCATCGTTGCCGGTCTCGGCGTGCTCAACGACGTGACCATCACCCAGGCCTCGGCGGTCTGGGAGCTGGCCGACGAGGGGCAGGGACAGCGCCACCTGTTCGCCAAGGCGATGCGGATCGGCCGCGACCACATCGCGTCCACGGTCTACACCATCGCCTTCGCCACCGCGGGCGCCGCCCTGTCGGTCCTGCTGCTCATCTCGATCTACGACCGGCCGCTGCTCCAGGTCGTGCAGACCGAGCAGTTCGCCGGGGAGATCATCCGCACCCTGGTCGGCTCGATCGGTCTGGTGCTGGCCGTTCCGTTGACCACGGCCGTCGGGGTGGCGGTGGTGCGGGCCAGCCGCAGTGCGGTCGCCCCGCCCCGGCGCCAACCGCGGCCGGTCGCGGCCGGCGCCCGGGAGCCGGAGCGCGAGCCGCTCGACGACGGGGCAGCGCAGGCCGTCGACGCGGACGCCGCGCGGACCCGGCGAACGGAGGCCGACACCGGCGAGCAGCCCGTCGTCAGCCACGCCCCCGACGAGACCGGGGTGCTGCCGGCCACCAAGTGGCGAACGTTCGGCCAGGAACCGACGGAGCGGCCGACCCCGACCGCTC
>DATHBQ010000105.1:0-3530 GCA_035296105.1 Propionibacteriaceae bacterium
GTGTCACATTCGGCCCACCGCCGAAGTCTCCCTGTCGTAACCGACGATCTGGAGGAGACATGACGAGCAAGACCCGCATCCCGAAGGCCGAGCTGAACGGCGTCTACGGCGCCCTGGTCAAGCGCATGTCACGCAAGATGCTCGGCCAGGTGGCCGAGCCGGTGGAGGTCGCGTGGCACCACCGCGGGGTGGTGAACTTCAGTTTCCGCCTCGGGCGCGAGAGCAAGAAGTGGCACGAGTGCGACGAGAACCTGAAGTCGTTCGCCCACATGGCGGTCGCCGCGTACGTGGGGTGCAGCTTCTGCCTCGACCTCGGCTACTTCATGGTGCACAACACCGGCCTCGACGAGGCCAAGGCCCGCGAGGTGCCGCGGTGGCGGGAGTCAGAGGTCTTCACGCCGCTGGAGCGCGACGTGATGGCGTACGCCGAGGCCATGTCGGACACCCCGCCGAAGGTGTACGACGAGATGTCGGAACGGCTCCTCGACGCGCTCGGGGCGCCGGCGTTGCTCGAGCTGACCACCGTCATCGCCCTGGCGAACCTCTACACCCGGAGCAACGTCGCGCTGGGTGTAGAGGCCCAGGGCCTGTCGGACTCCTGCAACCTGAAGCCGCTGGCCGTCGGCTCGGCCGCCTGACCGCGCGCTGGTCGCGCTAATGAAACCCCTGGCGCGCGCTCCCGGGTAAGTGTGCACCGCCCGCCGACCGGGGCCGGCGGCGGGTGAGCGGGTAGTGCGCGGTCGTCGGGGTCGGCGGTATCCTCCCGCCGGGGAGGAACGACCGGTATGACCACCACGACGCCCGTCACCGCGTGGATCCGGATCGGCCTCGTCGCGCTACCCCTCTACGGGCTCATCGCCGGCTACACGACCCGTAAGCCCCAGCCCGACCAGGTCACCGATCCGGAGGGCTGGGCGCGCTTCGTCAGCAGCCCGTCGTACCTGGTCGAGCACATCGCGAGCAACGTCCTCGGAGCACTGCTGGTGATCTTCGGGACGCTGGCCCTCGGCGCCTTCCTCGCCGGTCACCGGACGCCCCGGCTGGCCCTGTGGGGGATGGTCTGGCGTCTCCCGAAGTGGGCCGGCGGGCTGTGGATCGCCGCGACAGTAGTGTTCTACGTGCTCGGTGCCGCCCTGGGCATGGCCACGACCAACGCCAGCCTGATCACCCAGCCGATCGGTGGGCTGCTCCTCGCGATCAGCGGCGGCTGGATCGCCGGGGCGGTGCTGCGGCGCCGATCCGCGCGGTCGGCCTAGGACTTCTCCCAGACGGAGACGTGCGACTCGCTGGTCGAGGAGAACGGCGTCCGGGACCAGTCGGCCCAGCGTTCGCGCAGCCGCAGGCCGGCGATCCGGGCCATCAGGTCGAGCTCGGCCGGCCAGGCGTAGCGGAACGGCAGCGAGCGGCGCAGGTAGCTGCCGTCGGAGCGGCGCAGGTAGTGGTGGGAGTACATCCGCTGGGTGGCCGGGTCGTACTCGTCGATCCCCACGTGCTCGTCGCCGTGGTGGTACACCCGGAACAACTCGCCCGGCGGGAGCCACCGCACGCCCGGTACCCCGGTCTCGACCACGAAGACACCGCCGGGCCGCAGGTGCGCCGCGGCGTTGCCGAAGCAGGCGACCTGCTCGTCCTGCTCGGTCAGGTTCCCGATGGTGTTGAACACCAGGTAGACCAGGTCGAACACCGCGTCCACCCGGGTCGTGGTCATATCGCCGATCACCACCGGCACCGCGTCCCCGCCCGGCTTGGCCCGCAGCTGCTCGACCATCGCGGTCGACAGGTCGATCCCGTGGACCTCGAGGCCCCGGCGACGGAGCGGCAGGGCGACGCGACCGGTCCCGATCGCGAGTTCGAGGGCGCGGCCGCCCGGCCCGGCCAGGTCGGCGAGGAAGGCCGTCTCGGCGTCGAGCCAGTCGCCGCCCCAGCGGCTGTCGTCCGGGTCGTCGTAGTGGGGCGCCACGTCGGCACCGAAGTAGTCAGGGCGCACCTGCCCGACGTTGCCACCAGACCGGACGCACCACCACCGGATATCGGTGGTCCACCGGTCGCCGCGGACCGGGGCCTGGGTGGCCCGGCCGAGGAACGGGGCCCGGCGGTGTGTTGGATGGACCCATGCAGCTGCGGATCATGACCGAGCCCCAGCAGGGAGCGACGTACGCCGAACTGCTCGCCGTGGCCCAGGAATCCGAGCGGCTCGGGTTCGATGCCTTCTTCCGCTCCGACCACCTGCTGCGCACCGGCGAGGGCGATCTGGGTCCGGGTTCCACTGAGGCGTGGGCGACCCTGGCCGGCCTGGCCCGGGAGACCAGCCGGATGCGGCTCGGCACCATGGTCAGCTCGGCGACGTTCCGAACCCCGGGCATGCTCGCCCTTACCGTGGCCACCGTCGATGCGATGAGTGGCGGCCGGGTCGAGCTGGGCCTGGGGACCGGCTGGTACGCGGCCGAGCACGAGGCGTTCGGCGTCGAGTTCCCCGATACCGGCGTACGGTTCGAGCGGTTCGAGGAGCAGCTGGAGATCGTCACCGGCCTGTGGGCGACCGCCCCGGACGCGACGTTCAGCTACGACGGCCGGCACTACCAGCTCCGCGACAACCCCGGCCTGCCCAAGCCCGCGCAGTCGCCCCGGCCGCCGATCGTCATCGGCGGCACCGGACCCCGGCGAACGCCCCGCCTGGCCGCGGCGTTCGCCGACGAGTACAACGTGCCGTTCCGGTCGGTCGACGACACGGCTGAGGCGTACGCCCGGGTGCGGGCGGCCTGCGAGCAGGCCGGCCGCGATCCCGGCTCGATGGTCTACTCGACCGCCCAGTCCCTGCTGATCGGCCGCGACGAGGCGGACCTGACCCGCAAGATCGAACAGGTCGGGCTGAAGCGCAGCAGCGAATGCGACGCGGGGCTGGTCGGAACGCCCGGCGAGGTGGTCGACAAGATCGGCCGGTTCACCGAGGCCGGGGCCACCCGGGTCTACCTACAGCTGCAGGACCTGCAGGACCTCGACCAGCTCAGCTTGGTCGCCGATCAGGTCCGTTCGTGACGTCAGACCCCACCACAACCCCAGGAGAACCCATGACCGAACCGGAGACACCCGCCGACCCGCGGGCCATGGACGACGACCAGCTGGCAAAGGTGCCGGACCCGAACACACCGGAGGAGCCCTCGGCCGGGTCCCCGGTCGTCGAGGACGAGTACGCCGAGGGCCGCACCAACGACCCCGAGGGCGCGGACCGCGATGCGCCGGCCGGCGAGGACTACGCGGGCAGCGGTTTCTGACGGCCCGCGGCTCCCGGCTTGTCAGCGTGGGTGGTCGCTATGACGACCACCCGCGCCAACAACTCGGATCACGCCACCGGAAACAGGGCCTGCATCTTGTCCAGGCACTGCTCCTGGCCCAGCTGGGACTGCGCCCGGGACTCCTCCTGGGTGTAGCCGAACTCCGTCACGGTGACCCGGGTCCGCCCGCCGGGCAGCGGCTCGAGGTCGACGACGTGCGGGACCTCGGCGGGCACGCCGGGCGGGATGCCCAGCGCC
>DATHBQ010000106.1:0-4295 GCA_035296105.1 Propionibacteriaceae bacterium
GGCGCTCGCCCGGCCCAGGCCGCTGGCGGCGCCGGAGACGACGAAGACACGGTCGGTGAGGCCCAGGTCCATGACGACTGTTCTACTCTGTCCGGCTCGCGTCCAGTCGGGCGCTCGGGCTTCGGCCTTCCTTCCGCGCTCGAACGTCCGGTGCTGGCTGTGCTTGCGGCGACATAGCCGTCCTCGCTTGGTCGTCCAGACCGAACCGCGCCCTCCCTACCCGACGCTCGCCGACCGCGCCTGCTCCTCGCGGCGGGCCCGCAGGTCGGCCCGGACGAACACCACGATGCCGGCGACGGCGATGCCGGTGAAGGCGAACCACTGCATGGCGTACCAGAAATGCGGTCCCTCGTCGATCTCCGGCAGCTCGATGGGAACCAGACCACCGGACTGCGGCGGCGTCACCTCGAGCAGGCCGAGATAGCCGTTCAGCACCGGGTAGCCGAGGGCGGCGCCGATCGCGTCGGAGTTGATCAGCCTGAGCTGCCCGTCCACCGGGGTGACGGCCGACCGCCGGCCCTCCTCGTTACGGCGTACGTGGCCGACCACACGGACCTCACCGGCCGGCGGAGGCGGTGGCGTTGCCGGGATCCGAACCCCCGCCCCGGTGGCCACGAAGCCGCGGTCAACCAGCACCACGCCGGCGGTGGTGCGCAGTGGGGTGACCACCTCGTAGCCCTTCTCGCCGCCGTTGCTCCGGTAGCGGACCAGGAACTGCTGGTCGGCGAGGAAAGTGCCGACGGCCTCGACCCGCTGCCACTGGTCGGCGTCGGTGATCGGCTTGGTGAACACCTCGGCCACCGGTCGGACCGGGCGCTGCTCGTTGGTCACCGTCGCGGCGTTGCGGGCGCGGCGCTGTTCCAGCCGGTCGAGCTGCCACTCGCCGAGGTTGATGAAGACCACGCCGAGCACGGCCGCGAAGGCCACCAGGCCGGCCCAGCGAAGCCACAGACGCCGCACCTGGCCAGGCTATGCGCCCGATTGCGGGGGAGAGGTCCTCAGGCCTCCGTGGGCGGCTCCATGAAGTCCATCAGCAACGAGGAAGCGGTGCCCGCGGCGGCGTCCAGCGTCGCTCCCCGACCGACCGCCACCCCGACCAGGAACGTGGTCAGCGGCGCCGCCGGCCGCTCCACCTCGTGCGCCGCGTCGCGGGCCACGTTGAGCACGGTCCGGATGGTGTGGTCGTCAGGCGCGCCCTCCGGGATCTGCAGCGCCTGGGACAGCGCATTCAGCCAGGGTTTCAGGTCCATGTCGCTCCTCGCGGTGGCACTTGGCGGTGGTGTCAGGATGATGGCATGGGCCGGGTCACGCGTAACCATTCGGTGCTGCGGCTGGGCCCGGAGGGCCCGCGGCGGCGGGGCGACCCGTTGGCGGTGGAGGAGCCGCTCGAGGTCCGGGTCAATGGCGAGCAGCTGATGGTGACCATGCGTACGCCGGGGGACGACATCGACCTGGTGCACGGGCTGCTGCACAGCGAGGGCGTCATCGCCGACGTCGAGGACGTGATGCTGGCCCGCTACTGCGCCGGCTCCGGCCCGGACGGCCTGAACACCTACAACGTGCTGGACGTCAGCCTGGCGGCCGGCGTCGCGCCGCCGGCGGCCGATGCCCGGCGGCAGGTGATCACCACCAGCGCCTGCGGCATCTGCGGCAGCACCAGCATCGAGCAGGTGCTGCGCCAGTCGCGGCATCCCCTGCCCGCCGATCTCCGGGTCTCCGCGGCGCTGGTCCGATCCGGTCCGGTGCGGCTCCGCGAGCAGCAGCGGGTGTTCGCCAAGACCGGCGGGCTGCACGCCGCCGGTCTGCTGGCTCCCGACGGCAGCATGCCGTGCGTGCGCGAGGACGTCGGTCGGCACAACGCCGTGGACAAGGTGGTCGGCTGGGCGATCCGCCAGCGCCGGCTGCCGCTGAGCGACACGGCCCTCGTCGTCTCCGGCCGGGCCTCCTACGAGCTGACCCAGAAGGCCGTACTGGCCGGGATCGGGATGCTGGTGGCGGTCTCCGCGCCGAGCTCCCTGGCCGTCGACCTGGCCGCCGAGGCCGGCCTCACCCTGGTCGGCTTCGTCCGCGGCGAGTCGATGAACGTCTACACCCACCCGGATCGGATCGTCCTGGACCCGCCCGTATCCGAGGTCGCAGAGGCGGCGAGCGCGGCGTCCGGCCACCGCGGGCGGACCTGATCAGTACCTGCGCCGCCGTCGTCGCCGGGCCCGACGACAACCGGGAGAAATGGCTCCGGCCTAGACTCAGGAGGTGACCCTTCTGCCGATGCCCGCGATGCGTACGCGTCCGTCCGGCTCGGCGGAGGCCGCGGCGTACGCATTGTCCGATCGGTACGGCCGGGTCGCCCGTGACCTCCGGGTCTCGCTGACCGACCGGTGCAACCTGCGCTGCACGTACTGCATGCCCGCCGAGGGTCTGCCCTGGCTGCCGGCCCCGGACGTGCTGACCGACGCCGAGATCGTCCGGCTGGTGGCCATCGGCGTGTCCAGGCTGGGCATCACCACCGTCCGCCTGACCGGCGGGGAGCCGCTGCTGCGGAAGAACCTGGAGTCGCTGGTCGCCGACATCGCCGCGCTGCGGCCTCGCCCGTCCATCGCCCTGACCACCAACGGGATCGGCCTGGCCCGACGGGCGGAGGCGCTCGCCGCGGCCGGTCTGGACCGGATCAACATCTCGCTCGACACCCTCGACCCGGACACCTTCGCCACGCTGACCCGGCGTCGGCGGCTGCCGGACGTGCTGGCCGGGGTCCGGGCCGCCCGGGACGCCGGACTGCTTCCGGTCAAGATCAACTCGGTGCTGCTGCGCGGGGTCAACGAGCACGAGGCGATCGGACTGCTGCACTGGGCCATGGCCGAAGGGGTGCAGCTGCGCTTCATCGAGCAGATGCCGCTGGACGCCCAGCACGGCTGGCGGCGGAGCGAGATGGTCACCGCCGAGGAGATCCGGGCCCGGCTGGCCGAGCGGTACCAGCTGGTGGAGGACGAGCAGGACGCAGCCGGCCGTGGGAGTGCGCCGGCCGAGCTCTTCCGGGTCGCCGGCACCAACCACGCGGTCGGGATCATCGCCTCGGTGACCCAGCCGTTCTGCGGTGCGTGCGACCGGGTGCGGCTGACCGCCGACGGCCAGATCCGCAACTGCCTGTTCGCCCGGACCGAGTCGGACCTCCGCACCCCGCTGCGCGACGGGGCCGACGACGAGGAGATCGCCCGGCGCTGGGTGGCCGCCGTACGCGGCAAGCAGGCCGGGCACGGCATCGACGACCCGACCTTCCTGCAGCCGGACCGCCCGATGTCCGCGATCGGCGGGTGACTCTTGCCCCGGGTCAGGAACGACCCGGCGTCGCCACCATCCGCACCTCCGCAAGCTCCGGTGCTCCCGCCAGACCCGCCACGCTCCGCCAGGTCGTTCCTGACCCAGAGCCCTGGGAACACCGATCGCCGACATCAACGTTCGGGCTGCGTCGGTTACGGGGCCTGGATGGCCTCGACCTCCCGCAGAAACCCGCGGGCGGACAGGAACGCGCTGAGGGAGTCCCGGTGCTCGGGGCAGGCGAGCCAGTGCTTGCGCCGCTCCGGTGGGTGGATCTTCGGGTTGTTCCACCCCAGGTCGTACCTCGCGGGTGCCCGGCACCCCTTGGCCGAGCAGAGGAGCGGTTCAGGCAACCTTGCGGTCCCGGTCCCGCCGTCCGGTGTCCTGCGCGTACCCGTCGCTGACCGCGCCGGTGATCACCTCGGCCTCCTCCGGACCCGTGGTGAGCTGCGGTCGGTCGATCGGGGGGCCGCCGACCGGCTTCCTCTGCTGGCTCCGCTGGTTGGCCTGGTTGGCCACGATCACGGCGACATAGGGCAGGAGCACCGCTCCAGCGAAGAGCACCCAGCGCAGCGGGCCCTCGACGAAGATCATCGCCACGAAGCAGGCCGTCCGGAACCCCATGGTCAGGGCGTACCGTTTCACCCGCGAATCCTGCTCGGCGCTGGCCGCCGAGCGGGCGTCGGTGATCAGCGGGACGGGGCTCTTGTCACCCGGCGCTGAGGCCCCCTGGCTGTCGCTCACCGTGTCAGCGTACGCCGTGTCACCCGGGCACCGGAGACCTCGATAGCGTGACCATGTGAACGCATCCAAACCGGCCGAATCAGGCGAAATCATTGCTGATACCGCTGTGTCCCGGGTGGTCCTGGTGACCGGCGGCAGCAAGGGAATCGGCCGGGGAATCGCCGCGCGACTGAGCGCGGCCGGGCACCGCGTTGCTGCCACCTACCGCAGCGGGGACGTCCCCGAGGGTGTGCTCG
>DATHBQ010000107.1:0-7240 GCA_035296105.1 Propionibacteriaceae bacterium
CCCCCTTCAACCCCCCGCGGCGGACCGAGAACACACGGGCGCCCGCCAGCGCCCAGGCCAAGGGGGACGACCCCCTGGCGAGTACGTCGGACTGGCTCAGAAGCGACGGTTGGCCAGGACCGGGATCGCCGAACGCGCCGCCGTGACCTCGTCCAGGTCGAGGTCGACGACCAGCAGGTCCGGCTCCGGGCCCAAGGCGACCAGCACCTCACCGCGCGGTGAGACCGCGGCGCTGTGCCCGACCCCGGCCGGCGCGCCGGGCGCAGGCTCGAGTCCGACGGTGGTCGGGTCGGCCTGGCCGACCGCCAGCACGAAAGTCGTGCTGTCCAGGGCTCGGGCCCGGGTCAGCAGCTGCCACTGGTCGATCTTGCCCGGACCGGCGGCCCAGGACGCCGCCACGCAGACCACCGCCGCACCCTGCTCCGCCAGCCGGGTGTACAGGCCGGGAAAGCGGACGTCGTAGCAGGTGGTCAGGCCGACCGGCACCCCGGACACGGTGATGACCACCGGGTCGTTGCCGGCGGCCACGGTGTCGGACTCGGCGAACCCGAAGGCGTCGAACAGGTGGATCTTGTCGTAGTGCGTGGTCCCATCCGGCCCGGCGGCCACCAGGGTGTTGCGGACCCGGCTGGCGTCGGCCGGGGTGAACATGCCGGCGACCACCGTCACCGCGGACGATCGGGCCAGCTCGGCGAGCCGGGTCGCCCACGGTCCGTCCAGCGGCTCGGCGACCCGCCGCAGACCGGGCCCGAACCGGCGCATGGTGGCCTCGGGGAAGACGACAAGCTCCGCGCCCGCGGCGGCCGCCTCGCTGACCTTGGCCTCGACCTGGTCCAGGTTGACCGCCGGATCGTCCCCGGACGCGATCTGGGCCAGGGCCACACGCAGCGTCGTCATGGCGCCATCGTCCAGACCAGGACCTCGGCCGCACTGACCCCGGTCAGCCGGAGCTGCGCACCCTCGGACAGGCGCAGGGCGTCGCCCTCGACCAGCGGGCCGACCGTCTCCACCTCGACCTCGCCGGTGGCCACGAAGACGTGGGTCAGCGGACCGGCCGGCAGCAGCCGGCTGACCCCAGCGGCCAGTCGGGTGGCCCACAAGGTGGCGCCGCGGGAGGACACACTCACCGCCGCGTCGGGGTTGTCACCCGAAGCCACCGGCCGCCAGTCCGCCGCCAGGTCGTCCAGGTCGACCGGTCGGGCGGCGTACGCGGGTGGCGTGCCGGGCGTGTCCGGCCGCAGCCACATCTGCACGAACCGCACCGGCAGGACGGGGGCCGACGGGTCATCGCGGAAGGCGTCGTTGCGCTCGGCGTGTACGACACCGGCACCAGCGCTGAGCCGCTGGGCGAGGCCGGGGACGATCAGGCCCCGGTGGCCGGTCGAGTCGGCGTGGACCAGCGAGCCCTCCAGCACCCAGGTGAGGATCTCGGCGTCAGTGTGCGGATGGTCGGGGTAGCCCGAACCGGACCGGACCCGGTCGTCGTTGTGCACCAGCAGCGACCCGAAGCCGACGTTGCCCGGGTCGTAGTGGGTCCCGAAGGAGAAGCTGTGCCGGGTGTCGGTGCCCTCGCTCCGGGTGCGGAACCGGGAGTCCGCCCGGTGCACCTCGATCGTGTCGGCAACCACCCGTCCAAGTATGGCGGGCGAAGAACTCGGTGTCTCAGCGGCGGCACCTAACCTGGGCGGCATGCTGTCCCGCCCTGTTCCCGAGCCCATCGCCCCCGGCCAGGAGTCGGTGTGGGACTATCCGCGCCCGCCGGTGATCCGGGCCAGTGACGAGCTGATCGTGGTGGTGTTCGGCGGGGTGGAGATCTGTGAGACCCGGACCAGCTGGCGGGTGCTGGAGACTTCGCACCCACCGACCTACTACCTGCCCCGCTCCGCGTTCCGCCCCGACGCCTTGTTCCCGGCCGCCGGACACTCGTACTGCGAGTGGAAGGGCCAGGGATCCTACCTCGACGTGGTGGGCGGCGACAAGGTGGCACCTCGGGCGGCCTGGTTCTACCCCCAGCCCGAGCCGGCGTACGCGGCCCTGCGCGGGCATGTCGCCGTCTACGCGGGGGCGATGGACCGCTGCCTCGTCGACGGAGAGCTCGTCGTGCCACAGCCCGGCGGCTTCTACGGCGGTTGGATCACCTCAGCCGTGAGTGGGCCGTTCAAGGGTGGTCCGGGCAGCACCGGATGGTAGCTGCCGCTCCTGCGCAGTGGCGGTGAGCGCGGCCAGTCCCCCACCGCAGATCATCAGCACCACCCCGGTCAGCAGACCTGATCCTGGCGCGACCTCGGCATCCGGCGCGAGCAGACCGAAGACCAGCGCGTCGAGCACCCGTCCCACCCAGCCGGTCAGCCAGACCGCGACGGCCGCGACCAGCAGCCGCTGGTAGTCCGCGACCCGGTCGTTCGGCGTGGCCAGGACGACGACGAGCACGGCGAGGTCGAGAACGATCTCGGCGACCAGCACCACCGGGCTGGCACTGCGCGGCAGCACCCCGACCACCGGAGCGACCAGCACCAGGAGCCCGAGCACCGCCGGCTTGGCCATCATGATCGCTCCGGCGGCGGTTCGCAGCGCCGGCCGGCGCAACGGCAGTCGCCGGATCAGGAAGGGCCACGCGGCCGCGACCAGCAGCAGCCCGATCCCGGCCAGGACGGCGGTGGCCGGCCAGGCCTGCGACGGCTCGACCGGCACCAGGTAGTCGAAGGCGCGGGACTGTCGGGCCTGGCAGCCGGCGCTGGCGTCGCCCAGGCACGGAACCCACCGCACAGCCGCCGCCCCGGCCAGGAACAGCCCGCCCAGCCCGATCAGCAGGGCGGCGACGTACCAGTCCCGGCGTGACGGCATGAGGTGAGCGTACCGAGCACAATGACCCGATGGACTACGTCGAGCAGGTGCTGCGAGCCGTGGAGGCCATTCCTGCCGGCCGAGCCTGCGCGTACTCCGACATCGCCGAGCTGCTCGGCCGGGGCGGACCCCGCCGGGTGGGCCAGGTGATGTCCGCCCACGGCGCCGGCGTGCCCTGGTGGCGGGTGGTCCGGGCCGACGGCCGGCCGGTGCGCGGGCTGGAGGAGGAGGCCCTTTCCCGGCTCCGCGCCGAGGGGGCGCCGATGCGCGGCGACCGGGTCGACCTGGCCCGGGCGCGCTTCGACTTCGCCGGTCATCCGGGGCTCGACGACACGCGGTAATTTCCCACCGGAGGTGGGTTCACATCCGGTGTCGACGTGTGTCAGGCTATGCACGCTGTTGCAAGTGGTCTGTGTCGTGGTGCATCACTACGCCCCCAGAACTATTGCGTGGGCGTTCCGGGGAACCTGGCGTCCAACAGCTTCGGGGCCGTGAGGTGCGGTTCCGGATGCCAGATGCAAGGAGATGTACATGGCGCAGGGAACCGTCAAGTGGTTCAATGCCGAGAAGGGCTACGGCTTCATCGCCGTAGACGGCGGCGGTCCGGATGTTTTCGTCCACTACAGCGCAATCGAGTCGACGGGTTTCCGGACCCTCGACGAGGGCCAGCGAGTGGAGTTCCAGACCACCCAGGGCCCCAAGGGTCCGCAGGCCGATCAGGTCCACGCGATCTGAGCAACGCCCCAGCTGAACCAGACAACCCCCGTAGGCGCTGCGTACGGGGGTTGTTGGTTGATGTGGGCTGAGCCTGACGGAGTCCGGCCTTCGACCGGGCTCAGGGCGCAACTACTCAGTAGGCGGGCTGGCTGGGGTCGATCTGGTTCACCCAGGCACTCACACCGCCGCCGACGTGCACCGCGTCGGCCAGACCGGCACCGTGCACCAGCGCGAGCACCTCGGCGGAGCGCACCCCGGTCTTGCAGTACAGCACCACCTGCTTGTCCTGCGGCAGCTTGCCCAGCGCCTCTCCGGTCTGGAAGTCGCCCTTCGGGATCAGCACCGAGCCGGGGATCTGGTTGATGTCCCGCTCGACCTTCTCCCGCACGTCGATCAGCACGAAGTCCTTGTTCCCGGACTCGCGCTCGGACAGCCACTCGTCGAGCTGCTGGACGCCGACGGTGTGGCCGGCGACGGCGGCGGCGGCCTCGTCGGTGATCGCTCCGCAGAAGGCGTCGTAGTCGATCAGCTCGGTGACCGTGGGGTTCTCACCGCAGATGGCGCAGTTCGGGTCCTTGCGCACCTTGAGCTGCCGCCAGCTCATCTCGAGCGCGTCGTATATCTGCAGCCTACCGATCAGCGGCTCGCCGATGCCGGCCAGCAGCTTGATCGCCTCGGTCACCTGCACCGAGCCGATGGAGGCGCACAGAACGCCGAGCACCCCGCCCTCGGCGCAGCTCGGCACCATGCCGGGAGGCGGCGGCTCCGGGTAGAGGCAGCGGTAGCAGGGGGCATCCTCGGAGAGCGTCGGCGCGAAGACCGAGGCCTGCCCGTCGAAGCGGTAGATCGAGCCCCAGACGTAAGGCTTGCCCAGCAGCACCGCGGCGTCGTTGACCAGATAGCGGGTGGCGAAGTTATCGGTGCCGTCGACGATGAGGTCGTACTGGGAGAAGATCTCCATCACGTTGTCGTTGTCCAGCCGGACGTCGTGCACGACCACATTCACGAACGGGTTGGTCTCGGCGATCGACTCCCGGGCCGACTCGGCCTTGGACTTCCCGTCGTCGGACTGACCGTGGATGATCTGCCGCTGCAGGTTCGACTCGTCGACGGTGTCGAACTCGACGATCCCCAGCGTGCCGACGCCGGCGGCGGCCAGGTAGAGCAGCGCCGGGCTGCCGAGCCCACCGGCGCCGATCACCAGCACCCGGGCGTTCTTCAGCCGCTTCTGCCCCTCCATGCCGACGTCGGGGATGATCAGGTGCCGGCTGTAGCGACGGACCTCGTCGAGAGTCAGCTCGGCGGCGGGTTCCACGAGTGGCGGTAGAGCCACATTTCCTCCTGCGATGCGGGCACGGAATGTGACAGGCGTGATCCTGCTGTGCAACGCCGGTGGCCGGGGAGGCTATTCCGTCATCCGGGACGCGGGGGGTCAGCGCTGGACGGCCTTGACCAAGGTGACCGCCTGGGTGAGCCAGGTGGCGACGTCCGGCGCGCCGCTGGTGATCGCCCACCATGCATTGACCATCATGCGTACGACCACCCAGGCGCGGACCCGGTCCTCGTCGAGCCCGGCTAGGTCGACCAGGGTGAACATCCGCTCCAGGGTCGCCCCACGGGGGTCGCCGTCGGCGACGGCCTCATCCCACCGGTTCCACAGCATCGGGGCCACCTCGTACGCGGGGTCCCCGGACATCGGCTTCGGGTCTATGACCAGCCAGGGCTCGCGCTGGGCGGCGAGCACGTTGGCGTAGTGCAGGTCGGTGTGCAGCAGCACCCCGTCGGTGGCCGGGTCGTCGGCGAAGCCGCGGGCCAGGCTGCCGGCCTGGTCGACGAAGCGTCGCGGGACGACATCCCTCCCCCGCAGCTCGGCCAGCGTGCCGGTCCAGTGCGCCGCGTGCTCGGAGAGCCGGGTCAGCTGCGGGATCGCCGGGCGGTGCAGTCGGGAGTAGAGCGCGGCGACGACCTCGCAGGCTTCCCGGACCGGCACCTGGTTCAGGTCGTGCCCGGGATCCGCCCGCTCCAGCAGCATCGCCGATCGCCGAGGGTCGGCCCGCAGCAGCCGGACGGTTCCGTCGCCCGACCAGGCCCGCAGCGCGAGGTGCTCGTGCTCCGCCTCCGGGTGCGGCCAGCCCACCTTGAGCGCCGCCGGCTCGCCGCTGCGGGTCCGGACCGGGACCACCGAGGCGGTCTCCCCCGCCATCGCCGACCCGTCGACCCGCAGCTCCCAGTCCCGGCACACC
Source organism: Propionibacteriaceae bacterium (assembly GCA_035296105.1). GTDB lineage: Bacteria > Actinomycetota > Actinomycetes > Propionibacteriales > Propionibacteriaceae > Microlunatus. The sequence continues at coordinate 5,805 of DATHBQ010000107.1, forward strand.
GCGGCCACCAGGGCCGGCGCGTCGGTCCGCCACCGGGCCAGGGCCTCCCGCTCGTTCACGACCGCCACCGTAGTGATGGACTTCGAGCATGGCCGGCGACGTCACCACCCGGGTCGACGGCCGCACCCTGACCCTGTCCAACCTGGACAAGGTGCTCTATCCCGCGACCGGCTACACCAAGGCCGAGGTGATCGCCTACTACTCCCAGATCGCCCCCGTGCTGCTGCCACACATCGCCGACCGGGCCCTCACCCGGGTGCGGTTCCCCGACGGCGTCGGTGACCAGGCGTTCTCCTTCTACGAGAAGAACGCGCCGATGGGTACGCCGGACTGGGTCCGCCGGGTCCTGGTGGACACCGGTGAGGAGCGGATCGACTACGTGGTCGCGGAGGATCCGGCCACCGTGGTCTGGCTGGCCAACCTGGCCGCCCTGGAGCTGCACGTGCCGCAGTGGACGGTGAGCAGCGCGACGCCGCAGGACGGCGTGGTCCACCTGCCGCACACCGAGCCGCGCCCCGGTGAGCCGGTGGTCAACCGGGTGGTGGTCGACCTCGATCCGGGCGCTGGGATGACCATCGTCGAGTCGGCCAAGGCCGCGCTCATCGTGGCCGAGCGGATGTACACCGACGGGCTGGTTCCGGTGCCGCAGACGTCGGGGAGCAAGGGGATCCAGCTGTACGCCGGGCTGCGGCCTTGCCGCAGCCGGGACGCCTGGAGCTACGTCAAGCGGCTGAACTCGACGCTGGCCAAGGCGTACCCGGACTTCTTCATCGCCACCATGTCGGTGGCCCAGCGGTCCGGGCGGATCTATGTGGACTACAACCAGAACCTGGCCGCGCGCAACACCATCGCGCCCTACTCGATGCGGGGCCGGGCGGTACCCGCGGTGGCCACGCCGGTGACCTGGGACGAGCTGGGCGGCGTACGCGGTCCGGACGACCTGCGGTTCTCCCCAGAGCAGGTGCTGGAGCGGGTGGCCGAATACGGCGACCTGGCCGCCGACCTGCAACTGCCGGACCCTCCCGCGCTTCCCGGCTAGACGCACGGCCACCTCGCCCGGTTATCCACAGAATCTGTGGACAACTCGAGGTCCGGGTGCGGCGGCGCGCGGCCTCGGCGCAATGTGCCGGACATGACTACCTACTCGCCCTTCGAGGGCATCCGCGAGCTGGTCCCGGTCGAGGACATGCCGTCGGTCCGTACCGATCTCGACATCTACCACGTGTGGCGGCTGCTGTTGGGGCCGCTCGGCTTCGGGTGCCGACGGCTCTGGGTGCTGTTCACCGACATGGACGGCCGGGTCAGCCGTGATCCAGCAGGTCGAGGACGTGCCGCCGCGGTCCAGCCCGGCCGAGTGCGACGGCCTGCTGACCATGCTCGACCACGCCCGTCCCTACAACTGCGGCGGCGCAGTCGCCCTGCTCTACTCGCGGCCG
>DATHBQ010000108.1:0-10047 GCA_035296105.1 Propionibacteriaceae bacterium
GCCTCGGCCACCTCGGCCTCGGCCGTCTCGATGTCCGCGCCCTCGACCTCAGGCGCCGCGACGGCGGCAACCTCGGGCTGATCGCCGTCGGCGTCGATCGCCTCCACGCCGGTCGGCTCGTCCTCGGAAGCCTCGGGGCCGGCGACGACGGTCTCCGCCCCCTCCTGCTCGGCCGCCTCGACGAGCACGGCCTCCTCGACGGCGGCCGGTGCCGGATCAGCGACCTCGGCCGGAGCGGGCGGCGGGGGCTGGACCGCCGATGACGACTCGGGAAGGTCGACCGTGGTCGGCGCCAGGATCTCGTCGGCCGACTCCTCCGCGGCCGGCACCGCCTTCTTCGCCGCGCGCTTGCGCGGGGCCCGGGCAGGGCGCTCGGCCCCCTCGGTGGCGGCCGCCCTCTTCCGGGCACTCCGCTTCACCGGGGCCTCCGGAGGGGCCGGATCGACCGGTGCCGGCGGCTCCACAGCAGCGGTCGGCGCGGCCGGTGGGGTCGATGCGGAGAGCTCGGGCTCCGCGGCTGGTCCGGCCACCGACTCCACCGTGACCTGCTCGATCGGCGGCGCATCGGGCGCGGTCGAGGGCGGACCAGCGGGCCGGCTGGCCGCGCGACGCCGCCGAGGGGCGCGCGGAGCCGGCTCGGCAGCGGATTGCTCCGGGGATGACGGCTGGTTCATGTCGGGCTCGTTGTCGAGCATCTCGACTCCTTCAATGGCGCAACTGCGCACAAGTTCGTTCGCACTCCGGCGTTGTGGCCGGGCAGCGGAAGCCTGCGGTGGTCGATGCTGGTCGGCCCGGTTCTCCCGCGGTCAAGCACCTGCTCCCGTCACACTCGAGAGCCTGCTCGTCGCGGTGAAGAGTCCGGCGACCGGTCATCGAGGCTTGGGCACATAGGGCGCCCGAGCCGTCACCAGTATCCCACATGTTGTGCAAGATCCCCGGTTGTCGCGCCGAAGCGGCACTCCCGAGTCAGGATTCCGGGGCGAGAAGCGTGCCCGTGGCGCGGTCCAGCCGGCCCTGCGCGAGCCGGGTCAGCACGGGGACCTCGGCCGGGAGGAAGGCACTGGAGGTTCGGGCCAGCCCGGTCAGTACATCGTCCGGCCGGACCAGCGGCGTCCCGTGCTCCAGCACCATCTCCAGGCCGTCCGGCACGCGATCGAGGGCGACGACCGCCGCTCGGGCGTCGAACTCCCGCAGCCCGTTCTTGGTCATCCGGCTCACCGGAACGGCCGGCGCCGCCAGGAAGGCACGCACCGCGTACGCCACGTCCTCGGCCGCAACGCCGACCAGTGCGACCCGCCAGCGGGACCCGGTCAGCAGGTCGGCCAGCGCGCCGGGGGGTGACTCGACGACCTGCACGACGTCGAGTCCCGGCGGCAGGGCGGAATCGAGGGCCGCCTGCACGGCGGCGGGCGGACGGGCCTCGGCCAACCCGATCTCGAGGTACTCCGCCTCGCTGGCCGCACCGGTCGGTGCGGCGTTGACGTAGGAGATGCGGGGGTGCGGTGAGAACCCGGATGAGTAGGCCATCGGTACGCCGGCCCGCCGTAGTGCGCGCTCGAAGGCCCGGCCGAAGTCCCGGTGGCTGGTGAACCGGGCCCGGCCGCGCTTGGCGTAGCGGATCCGGAGCCGCTGGACCGGCGCGGCCTGCTGCTCCGGCTGGGGTCTGGCCACGAAGTGGAGCCTAACCCGGCGCCGGCCGACCCAGCTGGTCCGATCCGGTCTCCCGGAGCGGCAGCCGCGCCCGACCCCCAGCCCCGGTCAGTCGGCCCGGCGATGGCCGTTCCACCGAGCTCCCCGGCGCGATCCGCCATCGACCGCAGTCCGACCCCAGGCGACCGGGACCCCGACGGCGGCCCTGGTGGTCGCGGTGCTGGCGCTCCTGCCCGGCCCCGGACGCCCACCGACGCCAACCCGCAGGGCCCGAACTCGACCAGGGGCGAGTTCGGGCCCTTCGGCCGCGCCCTCCCCGGCCCGAACTCGACCGGTGTCGACTTCGGTCCTAGGTTGACCTCGATGCCGACCGCCGACCCGCGCCCGATCATCCTGGACTGCGACCCCGGGCACGACGACGCGATCGCCCTGCTGGTCGCGCACGGGAGCCCCCAGGTGGAGCTGCTCGCAGTGACGACCGTGGCGGGCAACCAGACCCTGGAGAAGGTCACCCGCAACGCCCGGGCCGTGGCGACGATCGGCGGTGTCCGGAATGTTCCGTTGGCTGCCGGAGCCGGCCGTCCGCTGGTCCGGGAGCCGCGAGTGGCCGAGGCCGAGCACGGCACCTCCGGGCTCGACGGGGTGACGCTGCCGACCGCGACGGCGCCGCTGGATCGGCGGCACGCGGTCGAGCTGATCATCGAGACGGTGATGAGCCGGCCGGCCGGCGACGTCACCCTGGTGCCGACGGCCGCGCTGACCAACCTGGCCCTGGCCGTCCGCCTCGAGCCCCGGATCGTCCAGCGGGTCCGCGAGGTCGTGGTGATGGGCGGCGCGTACGCGGGCGGGAACCTGTCGCCCGCCGCCGAGTTCAACATCGCCGTGGACCCGGAGGCGGCGCACGTCGTCTTCGGCGAGCGGTGGCCGGTCACCATGGTGGGCCTCGACGTCACCCACCACGCCCTGGCCACGGCCGACGTCGTGCAGCGGATCGCGGCCATCGGTACGCCACCGGCCCGGTTCGTCACCGAGCTGCTGGCGTTCTTCGCGGACGCCTATCGCACCAGCCAGGGCTTCGCCGCGCCACCGGTGCACGACGTCTGCGCGGTGGCCTATGTCGCCGACCCGGCGGTGCTCGGCACGGTCCGGGCACCGGTCGCAGTCGAACTGAACGGTGGACTGACCACCGGGATGACGGTGGCCGACCTCCGAGGGCCAGCCCCGGAGGGCTGTCGTACCCAGGTGGCCACCGTCCTGGACCCCGAGCGGCTCTGGGACCTGGTGGTCGATGCCCTGACCCGGCTCGGCGATCCGCCGGCTCAGCCGTAGAGCTTCTCGGCGTACGAGGGGCCGTAGTACGCGGTCAGGTCGGCCAGGCTGTCCTCCGGCCGCTCCAGCGTCTTGGCGATCACCGCCCGGGACGGCACTTGGTCGGTCCAGGCCTCGGGCCGCCACAGCTGCGACCGCAGAAAGGCCTTCGCGCAATGGTGGAAGACCTCATCGATCTCGACCACCAGGGCCAGGATCGGCCGGTGCCCCTTGACGAGCATGGCGTCGAAGTAGGGCGCGTCCGACACCAGCCGGGCACGGCCGTTGATCCGGAGCGTGTCGCCGCGGCCGGGGAGCAGGAAGATCAGTCCGACGTGCGGGTTGGCGAGCACGTTGCGGTAGCCGTCGACCCGTCGGTTGCCGGGACGCTCCGCGATCGCGATCGTCGTGTCGTCGATGACGTACGCCAGCTGGCCGGGCGGGTCACCCTTCGGTGACACGTCGCACCCGCCGGTCTCGTCCGCCGTGGCCACCAGGCAGAACGGGGAGGCCGCCAGCCACTGCCGGTCCAGGTCGTGCAGCGCGGTCCGGGTCTTGTTCGCCGCCCGCGGCAGCGGTGTGCCCACCAGGGCGACGAGCTCCTCGACGGTGCGGATCGGGGTCTCGGCCATGCCTCACCCTAGGTCGCTGCGGCGAAGAGCTCCCTGAGAAGGACCTGAGCCGTCCAGTCCACCCAGCGGGTGTGGCTCCAGCCCACCTCCAGGACGTACATCCGGTAGATCTCCGGTCCGAGCAGGACCACCAACAGGTCTCCGGCGTAGGCGACGTCCACCCCCTCTCTCAGGTCACCCTTGGGCAGCAGCAGCTCCCGGGCCACGTCGTACATCGCCGGGCGGCGCAGGGCCTCGGCGTTGCGGTAGACCTCTCCCGCCGGGTCGGCGGCGACGGCCTGGAACACGGGCAGCATCGGCGCCACCCGGGCCAGAATCGTGCCGGTGCCCTCCACCAGCAGCTGCGTCGCTCGGATCGGGTCGCTCTCGGCCGCCGCGGCTCGGTACCACGGCTGCTGCATGGGCACGACCGGAGTACCACGGCCGAGCACGGTCTGGTCGTGCACCTCCTGCAGCAGCCCGTCCTTGGTCCGGAACGTGAAGTAGACCGTCTGCACGGCCACACCGGCCCGCTCGGCCACCAGCGCCATCGTGGTCGCGCGGTAGCCCTGCTGACAGAACAAGTCGTACGCGGCGTCCAGGATGCGCTGCCGGGTGGCGGCCGCCTGCTCTTGCCGCGACCTCTTGACGGTATCCATCCCTGGCTACTTTACTAGTGGTTGTCACTAGTTGTCACCACTAGTAAGGATAGAGAAACGAGGCCGTCATGCGCATCCTCTTCACCAGTACCGCCGGCCTCGGCCATCTGCTACCCCTGCTCCCACTGGCCACCGCCGCCGCCGCTGCGGGCCACTCGGTGGTGGTGAGCACTCCGGCGCGCAACGCCGACCGGGTTCGGGCGCGCGGCCTAGCCTGGCACGACCTGCTCGAGCCGACCCAGGCCCAGCGTGACGAGGTCCGGTCCCGGGCCGGCAGCGAGGAGGAAGCGGGGGTGCAGATCTTCGGCCGGCTCAATCCGGCCGCCGCCCTACCGGGGATAGAGGCGCTGGTACGGGACTGGCGACCGGACCTGCTGGTGAGCGAGGGCGGTGAGTTCGCCAGCAGCCTCGCCGCCGAACGGGCCGGACTTCCCCTCGTCCGCGTGCACCCCGGTATGGTCTTCGGCAACCTGTGGGAGCGGCTCGTGGAACCGGCCCTCTCGGCATCGCGGACCGACATCGGTCTCGCCGCGGACCCCCTCGGCGACCGCCTGATAACCGTCCCGCAGCTGAGCTACTTTCCCGCCGAGTTCGATCGCGAGCCGCACTCACCCTTCGTCACCCGCGTCCGACGTCCCGGTCTTCCTCGACCGGCCGGCGACCGGAAGCCACTGATCTACGTCACGTTCGGCAGCGAGATTCCCGGCATGCCGATGTTCGCGCCCACCGTCGGTGCTGCTGTCGCGGCGGCCCGGCAGACGGGCTGCCGGATCGTGCTCGCGGTCGGCTCGGCCGACCCTCGCCGGCTCGGCGACCTGACCGGCGTAGACGTGGCCTCCTGGGTCGACCAGAGCGAGGTCCTGCCCCGGGCCCGGGCCGTGATCAGTCATGGCGGCGCCGGCACCACCCTCGACGCCCTCGCGGCCGGCACGCCGACCATCGCCGTGCCGTTCTTCGCCGACCAGCCGATCAACGCCGAACGGCTGCACACCACCGGTACCGGGATTGCCGTGCCACCCGGCCCGGACCTGACCGACCGGCTGGCCGACGCCCTCGACAGTGTCCTGGCCGAGAAACCTTCCGGATGCGCGCCGATGGCCGCCGCGGTGCACGGCCTGCCCGACGTGGAAGAGGGTGTGGCCCTCCTGGAACGGACCGCGCCGACCCTGGTTGGCCGGGCCGCTCCGGCCGGCGGTCCGGCGTAGGCTCAGCCGCGTGACGAGCACCTGGTTCCTGGCCGTCGCTGGGCTGAGCGGCGACTCGACGGTCGAGGGCCACGAGAACGAGCTGGACGTCGACGCCTGGCGCTGGGGCATCAGTCAGGCACGGTCGCCAGCGGGCGGCGGCGCGACGGGACGACCGGTGATCTCCGATCTCGTCCTCACGATCGCGTCCACCGGTGGCGCCCTCCAGCTGATCGATCTCTGCGCGACCGGTCGAAGCATCCAGACCGCCGAGCTGATCGGCGTGCGTGCGGGTGGATCACCCTTCACGTTCCTGCGCTACGAGATGCAGCGGCTGACCGTTACCGGCGTGAGCCAGACCACCGCCGACGACGGCGTCCTGCGGCACGAGGTCGCGTTGGCGTTCCGGTCGCTGCGGGCGACATTCACGCCGCAGAACGCTAAGGGAAGCGCCGGCACCCCGGTGCGGGTCGAGGTCGGCAACGTCATCGCCTGAGGACTCTCCTCGGTCAGACCGGCGTCAGCGGCAGCAGTGACCGCCCGGTCGGCCCGACCTGGATCGCCGTGTCCAGCTGCGGACAGACCCCGCAGTCGAAGCACGGGGTCCAGCGGCAGTCGTCCACCTCGACCTCGTCGAGCGCGTCCTGCCAGTCCTGCCACAGCCAGTCCCGGTCCAGCCCCGCGTCAAGATGGTCCCAGGGCAGCACCTCGGCGTAGTCCCGCTCCCGGGTGGTGTACCAGCCCAGGTCCACGCCGGTGCCGGCCAGCGCCCGCTCGGCGCACTCGGACCAGCGGGTGTACGAAAAGTGCTCGCTCCAGCCGTCGAACCGGCCACCGTCGCGCCAGACTGCCTCGATCACCCGGCCGATCCGGCGGTCTCCCCGGCTGAGCAGGCCCTCGATGATGCCGGGCTGGCCGTCGTGGTAGCGGAAGCCGATGGCCCGGCCGTACTGCCGGTCGGACCGAACGGCGTCCCGCAGCTTGGCCAGCCGGGCGTCGATGGTCTCCGCGTCACACTGCGCCGCCCACTGGAACGGGGTGTGCGGCTTGGGCACGAAGCCACCGATGCTCACCGTGCACCGGATGTCCCGCCGCCCGCTGACCTGACGACCGGTGGCGATCACCCGCTTGGCCAGGTCGGCGATGGCCAGCACGTCCTCGTCGGTCTCGGTCGGCAGACCGCACATGAAGTAGAGCTTCACCTGGCGCCAGCCGTGGCTGTACGCGGCGGCGACGGTGCCGATCAGGTCTTCCTCGGAGACCATCTTGTTGATCACCTTGCGCAACCGCTCCGACCCACCCTCGGGCGCGAAGGTCAGTCCCGAGCGCCGGCCGTTGCGGGACAGCTCGTTGGCCAGGTCGATGTTGAAGGCGTCCACCCGGGTGCTGGGCAGGGACAGCGAGACGTTGCTGCCCTGGTAGCGGTCGGCCAGCTCGTGGGTGATCGCACCGATCTCGGAGTGGTCGGCACTGGACAGGCTGAGCAGCCCGACCTCCTCCAGGCCGGTGGCGTCGATGCCGCCCTGCACCATCTTCCCGATGGTCTCGATGTTGCGCTCGCGCACCGGCCGGGTGATCATCCCGGCCTGGCAGAACCGGCAACCGCGGGTGCAGCCGCGGAAGATCTCCACCGAGTAGCGCTCGTGCACCGTCTCGGCCAGCGGCACCAGCGGCTTGGCCGGATAGGGCCACTCGTCCAGGTCCATCAGGGTGTGCTTGGCCACCGTGAAGGGCACGTCGGGCCGGTTCGGTGCCACCCGGCGGATCCGACCGTCCGGGAGGTAGTCCACGTCGTAGAACTTCGGTACGTAGACGCCGCCGTGCTGGGCCAGCCGGAGCAACAGGCCGTCCCGGCCGCCCGGTCGGCCCTCGGCCTTCCAGTCCCGGACCAGGCCGGAGATGGTCAGCGCGACCTGCTCGCCGTCCCCGAGCACGGCGGCGTCGAGGAAGTCTGCGATCGGCTCCGGGTTGAAGGCCGCGTGCCCGCCGGCCAGCACGATCGGGTCATGCTCCCGCCGATCGCGGGCGTGGATCGGCAGTCCGGCCAGGTCCAGGGCGTTGAGCATGTTGGTGTAGCCGAGCTCGGTGGCGAAGCTGAAGCCCAGGACGTCGAAGTCACCGACCGGACGGTGCGCGTCGAGGGTGAACTGCGGCACGTCGTGCTCGCGCATCAGCGCCTCGAGGTCGGGCCAGACCGCGTACGTCCGTTCGGCCAGGATCCAGTCCCGCTCGTTGAGGATCTCGTAGAGGATCGCGATGCCCTGGTTGGGCTGGCCGACCTCGTACGCGTCCGGGTAGGACAGGCACCACCGAACGTCGACGGCGTCCCAGTCCTTGACGACCGAGTTGAGCTCGCCGCCGACGTACTGGATCGGCTTGCTCACCCGGGCGAGCAGGGGTTCCAGGCGGGGGAAAAGGCTCATGGTGCCGTCGAGCCTAACGCCGGGTCCCGTACGCCGATGTCGGCGAGCACCGCCCGGGCGGCCCGGAAGCCGGAGACCACGGCCCCCTGCAGCGAGGCGGTGTCGCGGTGGTCGCCGCAGACGTACGCCCCCGAGGGCAGCCGCACCGGCCGGCGCACCTCCAGCGGTGGCGGCTGCGCGGGCAGGGCGCCGGCGACCACATGGGTGGTGACCAGCTCCCAGGCCGTGGCGTCGACGCCGTAGATCAGCCCGGCGTGTCGGCGGGCGCTCTGCTCCGCCGTCGCCGAGCCGTCCGCCCCGAGCACCGTCGTGGCGATCAGGGGCCGGCCGGCCGGCCCGTAGCTCGGTGCCGCGGTGGTCATCACCGCGGTGTTGATCACCGGGCCGCGGACGTCGCCGTCCAGGTGCAGCAGCCGGATCGTGGTCGGCGGCTCGGGCGCCGTGTGCCAGAACGTCGTCAGCGCCTTCATCTCCGGCGTCCGGACCCCGGTCAGTCCAGCCGCCCTGGACGGGTCGGTGGCGACCACCACCGCGGCGCCGGCGACCTCACCGCCGTCGGTCTGCACCGAGCGAGCAGCGACGCCGTGGACCCGGCTGTCGAAGCGGACCGTTCCGGCAGGCAGCCGGGCGGCCATCAGCTCGGGCAGCCGGGACATCCCGAGCGACGGCACGGACGGCGTACCCAGCACGAAGGACCGGATCAGCAGCGACACGAAGGTCGCCGAGGTTGACCCCTCGCGCTCGGCGAGCACGCCGGCCAGGAACGGCTCGACCACGGCCGAGCGGAGCCGGCCGAGCTTGGCCTGGTCCAGGTCCTCGGCCAGCGGCTGGTCCGGACGACGCAGCAGCCGATCGACCGGCAGCAGCGAACGACCGGCCCAGCGCGCGAACCGGAGCTTCTCGGCCAGCGTGCCGAGCGGCGCCGCGAGGGTGGCCGGCAGCAGGGTCGGCTCCCGGCGGGGGTCGGCCAGGGTGCTGCGGGTGCCGCCGTGCGCCACCCGGACGCCGGCCCGAAAGGGCCGGAGGTCCAGAGCCTGGAGGTCGACCACGCGCTTCAGGGCGGGGTAGGACGGGTTGACCAGCTGGAAGCCCCGATCGCAGCGGAACCCGTCGATCACGTCCGTCCGTACCCGTCCGCCCACAGCGTCGGACGCCTCGAGCACGCGCACCTCGAGCCCGGCCGCCGCCAGGCGTTGGGCGCAGGCCAGCCCGGACAGCCCGGCGCCGACCACCAGGACCGGGTCACTGCTCATCCGGCCACCCTAATTCCGGCCCCGTTTGCTGGGGCCGCCGCGGACACGGCAGGCTGAGGCCATGAGCGCAGCGTCAGTTAAGGGGGCCGTGACGGAGCGGTTCGGCAGCCTGGAAGAACACAGCGAGGGCCCCTCCGGGAACGAGTTCGTGATCTTCAGCAAGCCCGAGCTGGGCCGGCTCGACGAGGACCGGCTCGGGGTGGTCTGGGACCTGTTCGCCCGGTCGCTGGCCGACTACGGCGTCCGCATCCACCGGGTCAAGATCATGACCGGCCCCGACCTGGAGCGGGCGGGGGCGATGCAGGAGCACTACGGCGTGATCAACCAGATCTCGCGGGAGGGCCGGCCGGCGTTGACCGAGGCGGCCGAACAGGCCCTGCAGCAGGCCTACGGCGACACGCTGGACGGTGCCGAGGTGATCGGCGGCCACCAGTTCCTGGACCGGTATCCCGAGGTCAGCCCCTATGCGCTGGCCATGCTGTTCGCCAATGCCGACGTCGAGCGCCTCGGCCCCGGCACCTACGCGGCGCAGCTGAGGATGGACGCCGATCGGGTGGTTGTCCTCAACGGCTTCCATCCGCGCCAGCTCGGCTTCTTCACCGCCGCCGACACGACGTGCGCGTTCCTGCACGGCAGCAGCGCCACCGACTGGGAGGTGCTGCGGTCGGAGCTGATCGGCGCGACCGACCCGGCCAAGGCCGCGGCGGGCTCGATCCGCGGACGGCTGCGGGCCGACCCGGCGGCGTTCGGCCTGACCACGGTCAACTCCAACTTCAACGGGGTGCACATGTCGGCCGGTCCCCTGGAGGGGCTCGGTGAGCTGGCCCGCTTCTTCGGCGAGGTGCACGATCTGCCGGCCTGGACCTTCGCGCAGCACCTGCGCGATGCCGGCCTGACCGACGACGACCTGCCCGGGCTGCTGGCCAACCCGATCATCACGGTCGAGGGCGAGCGCGGCA
>DATHBQ010000109.1:0-10929 GCA_035296105.1 Propionibacteriaceae bacterium
TACCGCCGCGCCGGTCACGGAGCGGCCCGCTCGATGGCGGTGGTCAGCGCGGCGATGGTGTCCCCGGCGGACCGGCCGCGGAGGAAGGCCTGGTCGAGCTCGTCGCGCAGCGCGATGTTCAGCTTGCCGAACTGGGGCACCGTGACTTGGGCGACCTGGTCGGGCGCGATGGTGCTGGCCTGCTGCACGAACACCTCCATCAGGTCCGGCCGGATCTGGAAGTCCAGCGCGGCCGAGGTGAGCGACTTGAGGGTCGGCAGCTGGCCGCTCGCCTCGCAGAAGGTGCGCTGCTGGTCCTCCTGCACGCAGAAGGCCAGGAACTTCGTCGCGGCCTCGGTGTTCGGCCCGTCCTTGGCCGCCACGATCGCGTTGCCACCGAGGTCGGAGGCGGCGGCGACGTCGCGGGGCATCGGCATCGAGCCGTACTCGAACTTGTTCTTGGCGATCCCGGTCTCGATGCCCGGGATCAGAAAGTCCCCGGCAAAGGCCATCGCCACCGAGCCGGCGATGAAGACGCCGTCGGGGTAGGTGGAGCTCTTGGTCGAGGTGTTGCGGGCCACCCAACCCTCGGTGAAGAACGACTGCGTGAACTCCAGCGCCTTGCGGCCGGGGTCGCTGTCGATCGCCGGGGACTTGAGGTCGTCGCCGAGCAGCCGGCCGCCGGCCTGGAACAGCCAGCTCAGCCAGCGGTAGGCGCCGGCGCTCTGCCAGTCGTAGATGAACGCGGTCTGCTTGCCCTTGACCACGCCCTTGAGCTTGCGGGCCGCGTCGGCGAACTCCACCCAGGTCCAGGCCTGGTCCACCGACTGCGGGATGTTGGTGATCTTGGCCGCCTCGAAGGCGTCCTTGCGGTAGAGGATGGCGGTGGTGTCGATCTGGTGCGGGACGCCGTACGGCTTGCCGTCGTAGACGATCGCCTGCCACAACCCGGGCTCGAACTCATCGACGCGGGCCTGGTCGAAGACGCCGGAGACGTCGAGCAGCACGTCCTGGCTGGTGTACTGGCCGATGTCGATGTAGGAGACCCGGAACAGGTCCGGCGGGTTGCCGGCCTGGAACCGCGAGTCCAGGTTGGTCTGGATGCTGTCGTACGGGACGGTGTCGGTCTTGATCGTGATGTCGGGGTTCTCGGCGGTGAACGCCTTGATCAACGCGTCGAACGCAGCCTTCTCGGCGTCGCCGGACCAGTTGACGAAGGTCAGCGTGACCGGACCGCCGCCGGTGCCGGAGGTGCTCTGCTCGCCGGCCGGCCGGGTGAGCCCGGCGCACCCGCTCAGCGTGGCCGCGGCCCCCAGGCTGGCTCCGCCCAGCAGCAGTTCACGACGCGATAGTCCCATGATCATCCTCTCCACGAAGGGGCTAGCGGCCCGGTTTGGTATTCGGTGTATCGCGGAAGGTCGGATGCAGGCAAGGGACCGGCGGCCACGGTTCGGCCACGGTCGGGGCCAGGTCCAGGGCCCGACGGAGCCGTCAGGCGCGGTCGCCCGCGGCGGTCAGCGACTCGGTGCCGCGGTCCATGGCCAGGCCGCGGCTGGCGTACCCGAAGAGGACGGCCACCAGCAGGTAGCCGACGGCCAGGACGACCAGGATCGGCACCGACACCCCGTTGACCGGCAGGATCACCGCCCCGATGACCGCGGCGGCGACCAGCGCGACATTGAACACCATGTCGTAGAGCACGAACACCCGGCCCTTGAACTCGTCGGCAACGTGGGCCTGCACCAGGGTGTCCACACAGATCTTGAGGTTCTGGGCGGTGAGGCCGAGTAGGAAGGCCGCGATGCCCAGCGGCACCTTGGCGTACACCGCACCGGGGAAGACCTGGAACACCGCCGAGGCGACCAGGCAGACCACCACCCAGCGGCGGATGCCGATCCGGGCCGACACCGGTGGGGTGACCACCGCGGCGAAGACGAAGCCGGCGCCGGTGATCACCACCAGCAGCCCGAGGTCGGCGATCGCCGGCTCCACCTGGTCGAGGGTGTGGAAGTAGTTGCGGTAGACCAGGATCGTGGCCACGGTCACGATGCCGTAGATGATCCGGTGTCCACCGATGGTCAGCAGCCCGAGTCCGGCCGCCCGCCGGTCGCGGAGATGGGCCAGTGCGGCGGCCAGCCCGGCGGCGACGGCCCCGGCCCGGGTCGGCTCGATCTCGTCCGGGCCCAGCCGGTCCCGCGGGATGCGGAGCGCGAGGCTGGCGCTCAGCACGTAGCCGGCGGCGGCCACCACGAACAGGATCGCGTTGGCCGAGTAGTCGGGCATGGTTCGGCCCAGGACCAACCGCAGCACGGTGCCCAACCCGGCCCCGATCAGTACGCCGGCCGGCCCGACCGTCGGCACCACGGAGTTGGCCACCATGTACTCGCTGGGTTCGATGGTGTGCGGCAGCGACGCGGACAGCGCGGCGAGCAGGAACCGGTTCAGGCTCATCGCCAGCAGCACACCGCCGTAGAAGGCCGTCTCCACCCCACCGGTCCGCAGACCGGTCGCGACCAGCGCGGCCAGGCTGACCGCCAGCCCGGCCCGCAGCAGGTCGACCACCACCAGCACCTGCCGTCGGGACACCCGGTCCAGCACCACCCCGACGAAGGGCCCGAGGATCGAGAACGGCAGCAACGTGATGGCCAGGACCGCGGCGATCGCCGCGGCGTCGGGCTGCCGCTCGGGGGAGAACAGCACGTACGACGCCAGGGCGATCTGCAGCAGGCCGTCGCTGGACTGGGTGGCCACCCGGACGGCCAGCAGCCGGCGGAAGTAGCGATGCCGCCAGAGCTGCCGCAGACTGCGGAGGAACGGCACTCCTAGCCCTGCGGGTACTTCTTCACGTAGGCGTCCATCGTGTCGGTCTTCAGCGCCCTGGCCAGCTCGTCCATCCTGGCGGTGTCCACCACGTCGATGCTCTGTCCGTTGACGGTGCCAAACCCCGAGATCGGCGCCTGCAGCAGGTTGATGTCCTCGGCGTCCAGCCGCAACGACAACGCGGTCCGGCGGATCTCGTCGTCGGTCAGGCTGTTGTCCACGGTCAGGTGCCTGGCCACCCCACCGATGAACCGGGTGAAGGTCCCTGGGTCGGACACCACCCCGGCGCTCAGCCCCTTGGCCACTATCGCCTTGATCACGTTGCGCTGGTTCTTGGCCCGGTCGAGGTCGCCGTTGGGCAGCTTCTTGCGCTCCCGGACGAACCACAGGGCCTGCTCGCCGGCGATCGTGATCTCGCCCTCCGGGTAGTCGTAGCCGTGGGAGGAGAACGCGTCATCGTTCATCACCGTGACCCCGCCCAGGTCGTTGGTCAGGGAGATGAAGCCCTCGAAGTCGACCAGCGCGACGTGGTCCATCCGCGTCCTGGTCAGCTGCTCCAGGGTCCGCACGGTCAGCTGGACGCCGCCGAACGCGTACGCGGCATTGATCTTGTTCTTGCCGTAGCCGGGGATGGTGACGTACATGTCGCGGGGGAACGAGACGATGTAGGCCTGGTTCCGCTTCTTGTTGAGGTGGACCACCATGATCGTGTCGCTGCGACCGTTGCCCGCGTTGCCCGGGTCGCGGCTGTCCGAGCCGAGCAGCACGTAGTTGAGCGTGCCGGTCTCCTGCGGTTCCTTGGTCGGCCGGGCCTCGCCGGGCGGGGCGGACGGATCGTCGCTGGGCAGGTCGACGCCTCGGGTGATGTTCGAGGTGACACTCCGGTCGATGGTGAGCAGGTAGGCCGCCGCGGCACCCGTCAGCAGGACCAGCACCAGGCCCAGAGCGATCAGGACCCGAGGCCAGATCCGACGCCGAGCGCGGCGCGGCGGCGGGGCGCCGGCGGGGGAAGCGGCCGGAGCCGCAGTCTGGGTCATGGGCGTTCGCAGTCTATGTGGCTGACAGGCCCCCCGGGGATACGATCATCTCATGTCCCGCGCCGAGGAAGCGGCCCGGCGGGCCGAGCTGGAGGCGGCGGCCGTACGCGCCGAGGCGGCTCAGGCCCAGGTGCTGATCGACGCCTTTCTGACCGAGGCGAAGGCCCGGGGGATCGAGCCGGTGCCGCTGCGGGCGACCTTGTACAGCGGCCAGTCGGTCAAGACCGACAAGCGCGGGTGGTACCTGCGCAACAACCAGAGCCTGGCCATCGGCGACGACGGCGCGTACTACATCCTCACCGTGCCGGGCGGCTTGAAGGAGCGGATCCGCGGGGTGCAGCTGAAGCCGTCCCTGCCGCCCCTGTACGTGGGCAAGGGCGGGAAGGACGGCGACACCGGGGACCTGCGGGAGTACCTGGACCGGATCCTCAAGCGCTGAGAGATCTGCCCTGAGCCTGTCGAAGGCCGCGACCGCTAGATGTCCTCCATGGCCGTGGCCGACTTCTTCACCTTCACGAACTTCATGTACGCCGTCACGACATCGTCGGGTTCGCCGCGCATCATCAGCTTGCCGTGGTCGAGCCACAGCACCTCACTGCACATCTCCTTGATGCTGCCCAGACCGTGGCTGACCAGAAACATCGCCCGGGCGCTCTCGCGGAGCTCGGCCATCTTGGCGTTGGCCTTCTCGCGGAAGTGGGCATCGCCGGTGGACAGGGCCTCGTCGATCATCAGGATGTCGGGCTTCATGTGCACCGCAACCGAGAAGCCGACCCGGGCCGACATGCCGGAGGAGTACGTCCGCATGGGCATGTCGATGAAGTCGCCGAGCTCGGTCCACTCGGCCACCTCGTCGGCCCGCTCCTCGACCTCCTTGCGCGACAGGCCGGCCGCCAGGCCGCCGAGGATGATGTTCTCCCGTCCGGACAGGCTCTGGTTGAACCCGACCCCCAGCGCCAGCAGGGTGCTCGCCTTGCCCCACACCTCGATGGAGCCGCTGGTCGGCGGCAGGATCCCGGCCATCGCCCGCATCAGGGTCGACTTGCCGGCCCCGTTCGAGCCGATGATTCCCATCGCGGTGCCGTTGGCGACCTCGAACGAGACGTTCTTGATCGCCTCGACCTCCTTGACGGCGCGCTGGCCGCGCCCGAACCGTACGAGGGCCTGCTTGAGGGTGGGCTTGCGTTCGAAGGTGGTGCGGTAGGTGATGGAGAGGTTCTGCACCCGCACGGCCAACGGACTGCTGCCGTTAGACGAGACGGACAGTGAACTCACGCTCCCGGGAGATGAAGAAGAGGAACCCGATGGTGGCGATGACCAAACTCCAGGCCAACGCGGTCAGCCACATATACAAGGGAGGGAACCCGCCGCCCTGCAGGAGCTGGGCGTACCCGCCGAGCATCGAGTACATCGGGTTCAGCTGCACGAGCGTCAGCAGCGTCGGTGAGAGCACCCCCTGGATGTGCTCCGGCGTCCACAGCACCGGCGAGAGGTACAACCACATTCGGACGAAGTACGGCAGGAAGCTCGAGGTGTCGCGGAAGTAGACCTGAAGGGCGGCGAAGAAGGCCGCGCAGCCCATGGCGAACAGCACCATCGTGCCGAGGAAGTACAGCGACAGCAGCATCCTTGGGTGCCACACGTCGGTCAGGAAGATCAGGTGGAAGACGAAGTAGACCGGCACCGTGGGTAGGAAGCGGAAGAAGGCCGTACGCACCGCCGACAGCGGGATCGGCAGGCGCGGGAAGGGCGTGTTCATCAGCAGCTTGCCCGAGCTGGTCACCGAAGTCGCGCCGCTGTTGATCGACGTCGACACCAGCTGGAACGCGAACAGGCTGAGGCACAGATGAGTGAAGAACTCCGGGTCGTGGCGGCCGCGGATGACCGTCACCAAGAGGTAGTACACCGCCGCCAGGAGCAGCGGGTTGAGCACGAGCCAGAGCTGGCCGAAGAAGGTCGAGGTGTTCGAGCCCCGCATCACCGCCTTGCTCATCTCGGCGGCGAAGGAGCGCCGGTGCCAGAGCTCCCGGAAGTACGGAATCAGTGGTGGCAGACCGGCCCGGTGAGGTCCGTAGTGGTGGTAGACGGGCTCGAAGTCGACCGCCCGCTCCTTCTGGGGTGCCGTCATGGTCGCCTCACCCCCGCACCTTCGCCGCGATCACGGATGCATAGTCTGCCATGGGCCTGCTCGAGAACTTCACCAAAGAAATCTGCCACGACCTGTCGATCTCGACCCACGACGTACGTGGAGGGGGTGTCAGAATTCCTTCTCACTCCCAAGGAGTCATCCCATGAAGTATGTACTGATGTTCACCAGCCGGCCCGATCTCGATGCGGCGGTGCCGGCCGAGCAGATGCAGCAGACCTACGCGGCGATGTTCGCGTGGTTCGAGAAGTACGGCTCGGTCATCGTCAACCAGGGCGCTGAGCTGACCCCACCCGAGACCGCCACGTCGGTCAAGACGGGCGAGGACGGGTCGGCCGTGGTGGTCGACGGCCCGTTCTCCGAGGCCAAGGAGAGCATCGGCGGGTTCAGCATCATCGACGTGCCGGACCTGGACGCCGCGATCGCGATGGTCAAGGAATGGCCGGCGATCGGCCTGCCGGGCGCGGCGGTGGAGATCCGGCCGATGGTGGAGGACTACAGCCAGTTCGAGCAGACGGCCGACGTCGCTCAGGCGGGCTGATCGGCCCGGAGCAGGGGACGCGGATGTGCCCTGAGCCTGTCGAAGGAAGGCCTGAGCCCGTCGAGGGGGGCCCTGAGCCGGTCGACGGGCCGACGGCCCAGGACGCCGCCCTCGCCCGGCTGGTCCGGGACGAGGCGGGCCTGATCCTCGCCGCGCTGCACCGCCGCCTCGGTGACTTCGACGTCGCCGAGGAGGCGGTGCAGGAAGCGATCGCCGTCGCACTGCGCACCTGGCGGCGCGACGGCGTACCGCCCAACCCCGGCGGCTGGCTGGCCACCACGGCGCGCCGGCGGGCGATCGACCTGCTGCGCCGGCGTACGCGGGAGTCCCGGCTGGCCGACGAGCTGGCCGAGGACCCGACGGTCGGGGTGGTGGCCGACCGGCCGGGCGACGAGCGGCTCTCGATGCTGTTCGGCTGCTGCCACCCGGCCCTGGCCGTCGAGGCCCGGCTGGCGCTGACCCTCCGGGCGGTGGTCGGCATGTCCACCGCCCAGATCGCCCGGGCGTTCTTGGTGCCGGAGGCGACGATGGCCCAGCGCCTGGTCCGCGCCAAGCGCAAGATCACCACCGCCGGGATCCCGTTCACCATCCCGGAGCGCGACGAGCTGGCGCCGCGGCTGGACGACGTGCTGACCGTGGTCTACCTCAGCTACAACGCCGGC
This sequence comes from Propionibacteriaceae bacterium, assembly GCA_035296105.1. Taxonomy (GTDB): domain Bacteria; phylum Actinomycetota; class Actinomycetes; order Propionibacteriales; family Propionibacteriaceae; genus Microlunatus. The sequence continues at coordinate 7,186 of DATHBQ010000109.1, forward strand.
TACCTGGACCCCTCGGCGGCGGGTACGGCGCTGACCGAGGACGCCGTCTGGCTGGCCGAGCTGGTGACCCGGGCCCTGCCGGAGCAGCCGGAGGCGTGGGGGCTGCTGGCCCTGCTGACCTTCCTGTCCGCCCGTACGCCGGCCCGGTTCGATGGGTCGGGCCGGTTGGTCCGGCTGGAGAAGCAGGACCGGACGCGGTGGGATGCCGTGGCCATCACCCGGGCGGACGGATACCTGGTGAAGGCGGCGTCGTTGCGGGAGCCGGGGCGGTACCAGCTGCAGGCGGCGCTGGCCGGGGTGCACGCCAGCGCACCGACCTGGGCGGACACGGACTGGCTACAGATCGCGATGCTCTACGACATGCTGGCGACGCTGGACCGGTCGCCGGTGGTCCGGCTGAACCAGGTGATCGCCATGAGCCACGTCTGCGGGACGGACGCGGCGCTGGCGGCGGTCGACGAGCTGGCCGACCGGCTCGACGGCTACCACCTTTTCCACGCCACCCGGGCCGAGCTGCTCGACCGGCGGGGCGACCACGAGGGTGCCCGGGCGGCCAACGCGCGGGCGCTGCAGCTGACCGACAACCCGGCGGAGCAGGCATTGTTGCTGGCGCGGCTGGGTGCGCCGGCGTAGGGCTTCGGCTGCCGCTAGAGACCGGCGAGCTGCCACCGCACGAGGGTGGAGCCACCCACTGGCAGGACCACCAGGTCGCGGCCGGAGTTGAAGGCGTCCGGCGGACAGGTCATCGGCTCCACCGCCAGGCCGATCCGGCTGGGCTTCGGCGCGGGCAGGTCAGCGGTGTGGACCTGGAGCCAGCGGCAGTCCTCGTCCCACCGCATGACCACGCCCCGGCCGGCACGGTCGGTCAGTCGGGCGCTGAACCGGCCGTCCGGGTCGGCGGACAGGTCGGTGAAGGCGTGGTCGAGGAAGGTGTCGGCGATGACCCGGGCTTGACGGAAGTCGAACTGACCGGGTGCTTCGGTGACCGCCTGAACGGCGTCCGGGATCAGCCGGTCCGGCGTCACGGTGAGCACGCTGGCGGCCGGCAGCTGCAGGGTCCAGTCGTCCACGCCGCCCGGGCCGGCGTAAAGATAAGGGTGGATGCTGGCGCCGAAGGGTGCCGGTACCGGTCCGGTGTTGGTCGCCTCGAGGCTGATCGTCAGTCCCTGCTCGGTCAGGGCGTACGTGACGACCAGGGCGAGCCGGAACGGGTAGCCGTCCTGGGGCGGGACGGTAGCGGTGAGGGCGACTGTGTCGGGCTCCTCGCTGACCACGGCGAAGTCCTGCCAGGCGACGAGACCGTGCAGGGCGTGCCCACGATCCGGCTCGGTCAGGGCCAGCTGGTGCTCGACGCCGTCGAACGCGTACCTCCCGTCGACCACCCGGTTCGGCCACGGGGCAAGGACGGCGCCGCGGTAGGCCGGCCGGACCTCGTCCTCGCCGAACGGGACGACGAGGTGGCGGCCCTGCCAGGTCAGCTCGCGTAGGGAGGCCCCGATGCTGGCGATCGTCGCCTGGTAGTCGCCGGCGCTGAGCCGGAGCTGTCGGCCGCTCAACGGTTCCATGGCGCCACGATGTCACGGCCGGCTGACGGCCCGGGCGGGCCACCCACCGGTGGCTTTGTTAGCGTCGACGAGTCGCTGCGACCCGCCCTTGCGGTCGACGCCAACCGCCGAGCTGGAGGGAAGCTTCCGTGGCCCTTGTGGATCTACCGCTCGAGGAGCTCGTCGGCTATCGACCCGAGGTGCAGGAGCCGGACGACTTCGACGACTTCTGGCGGCGGACCCTGGCCGAGGCGCGGGCCGTCGACGTCGACGTGCGTCTCGCGGAGGCGAACACTCCGTACCGCACGGTGGCGGTGCAGGATGTCACCTTCGCCGGCTTCGCTGGTGATCGGATCTCGGCGTGGCTGACCACCCCGCGAGGCGTCGACGGGCCGTTGCCCGCGGTGGTCGAGTACATCGGGTACAACGGTGGCCGGGACGTGCCTGGGGCGTCCCTGTGGTGGGCCAGTGCGGGTTACGCCCACCTGCTGATGGACAGCCGGGGGCAGGGGGGCGGCTGGGGCGGTGGCGGTGACACCGCTGATCCGCATGGCACCGGGCCCAGTGCGCCCGGGATGATGACCAAAGGCATCGATCACCCGGACACCTACTACTACCGGCGGCTGATGACCGACGCCGTGCGCGCCGTCGACGCGGTCCGGGCTCTTCCCGGTGTCGTGGTCGACTCGGTGAGCGTCCAGGGCGTAAGCCAGGGCGGCGGGCTCTCGCTGGCGGTGGCGGGTCTCGTACCCGACCTGGTGGCGGTCATGCCCGATGTTCCGTTCCTCTGCCACTACCGTCGGGCGCTCGAGGTGTCCGACCGCGATCCGTTCGAGGAGATCAGGCGCTACCTGTCGGTCCGTCGCACGATGGTGGATCAGGTCTTCGCCACCTTGTCCTACTTCGACGGCGTCAACTTCGCGAAGCGGGCCGGAGCTGCGGCGTATTTCTCAGTTGCGTTGCAGGATGTGACCTGCCCGCCGTCCACCGTGTACGCGGCCTACAACCACTACGGCGGCGAGAAGGAGCTGGTCGTCTACCCGTTCAACGACCATGAGGGCGGGTTGAGCCACCAGAAGCTGGCTCAGATCACCTGGTTGAGCAACCGGCTGGGGCGTAGCGGCCCATAGCGCTTTCGGTGAGCGACAACATTCGGCGGTAGCCGACAACAATGCAGGTGTTTCGACCAACAGCCTGACCAACACCCCTTCGCCAGAGTTGTGATCACGACCGAGGTGGGGAGGGTGTCATGGCGTTCGGGACGGGCCTGGGGCAGGCAGGCCGGCGGCGGGGCGCGATCGTCGAGGCGCTGAACCGTGACTGGGACGAGCTGGTGGATCGACATCGGGGGTCGGTCCGCGGCTGGTCGCGTCGTCATGGTGCGCTGGCGGAGTGCCGCTCGTTGGCCGACGTGCTGCTCGCTGCCCGGGATCAGCCGGACGCCGTACTAGGCGCCCTCCTCACCGAGGTCTCCACGGGTGACCAGCTCGCGGCGCGCGTGGTGCTACAGGCCATGCTCGGGCGGATCATCCGGATGGCCGGGCGGGATCCTGCGGCTGGCGTCGATGACTATGTCTCCGCGCTGTGGTGCCGGATCAGGTCGTATCCATTGGCCGCGCGGCCCAGCCGGATTGCCGCCAACCTCTCGATGGACGCCTTCAAGACCGTGGCTCAGGAGCGGCGGTGGCTGCGCGAGGGCGAGGTGACGCCGTGGCCGCCGGCCGTCTTCTGGGACGAGGAGCATGACCATCTGTGGGTCCGGCCCGAGCCGGAACCGGTCGTCGCCGCGGAGGTCCTGGAGGTGGGCCGCGAGCGAGGCGTGATCGATGGGCCGGTACATGCGCTGCTGGTCAGCGTGTACGTCGACGAGCTGACCGGATCGCAAGTGGCTAGGCGGCATCGGACCAGTGTCGGGTCGGTGCGCGTACGGTGCAGCCGGGCGGTCCGCCGGCTCGCGGCCCATCGGAACGAATTGCTGGCCGACGTTGCCTGAGATTGCAGCGGACAACACGTCCGTGCCCTTGGAGACACCTCTGACGGCTCGGACAACACTCCTGCCAACACCTCCTCGAGAGGGTGGTGTCATGACCTGGGCCGGCGCTTGGAGTGGGAACCACACGACCGGCTTGGCCCGTCTCTGCTGCATCCTCACCCGCCTGGTGCGGGCACCTGAACACGATGCCTCAGGTGGTGAGCACTC
>DATHBQ010000110.1:0-2647 GCA_035296105.1 Propionibacteriaceae bacterium
TGTCCGGGCCCTTCAGGCTCACCCAGCCCGGCTCGTCGGCCACGGTCTCCCAGCCCAGCAGCCGACGGTAGAAGTCGGCCAGCGCGCGGGCGTCGGGCGCGTCGAGGACGACTCCGGCCAGCGCCCTGGGGACGCCGTCGCGGTGCGGGGTGCCGCCGCCTTCGGTCTCGGTCACGGTCTCGGTCACGGTGCCTCCGTCGAGGGGGTCGTGGAGCGGTATGTCACCGGACCGGTTACCCGTACCGCCTCGGTTCACCTCCGGTCGTATGCCGCGTACATGTCGGACCGCGCGGTGGTCAGCGTTTGACGCGGCTGCGGACGGCGAGGGCCGCCAGACCCAGCAGGACGGGTTCGACCAGCCGGGAGGCCATCTCGGTGTAGGTGCCAGTGGTGGTCAGGTCCTGGCCGGAGGAACGGAAGATCACCGAGTTGATCACCACCCGCAGACTCTTCTCGAACCGTTCGGTGGTGACGCGCTCGGTCAGCGGACCGGTGGGGTTGGCCGGGTCCGGGGTGTCGGTGGTGAGGACGAGCTCCTGCCCGGCTGAGACCTGGCGGCCGGTGGTGGTCGGCTTGGGGTCGTCGGCGGGCAGGCCCCACAGCACCATCACCGCGAGCGTGGCGGTCATCGCCGCCCCCAGCCAGACCAGCGCGCGGGTGGCGCGCAGCCCGTAGCCGGAGACGGCCCAGTACAAGGTGAGCAGGGCCCGCTCCCCCCAGGGACGGGTGGCGTCGTGGCGGCGCATCTCGCACTCGCCGTAGTAGAAGTCGGCCGCGTCCGGCTCGTTCTTGCCGTCCTCCAGCGACTTGCGCACCTGCCGGTACAGCGCCGCCACCGCCGCCGGCCGCAGCTCGGGAGCATCGGGCGGCGGGTCGGCCCAGCCGCGGGCCAGAGCGGGGTGGCGGGCGGTGCGCACCCGCCAGTGGTGCTCCTCGGCCAGCGTGGTGCGCCGGCTCCACCGCCAGGGGAAGCGCCGGCTCCAGCCGGTGGGGGTGGCGGCGAAGGTGCACCAGCCGTCCACCTTCAGCTGGTCGAGGTGAACCGCGCCGGCGAACCGGCACCCGCTCAGGTCGATGTCGTGCAGCGCCAGGTGCGCGGCATCCACCCCGCCCACCGTACTCAGGCGCACGCCGGGATCGCGGCCGGACAGCAGCGTCTCCGGCAGTGAGCGAGCCATGCCGGGGAGGGGGTAAGTGGTGGGGAAGGGATCGGGGCGGGCGGCGACCACCACCGGGTATTCGAAGACCGCGTCCCGCAGGTCCAGCTCGGCGTAACGCAGCTGCAGCGTGGCGGTCGACGCCCACCGGGTGCGCGCACAGCTCACCTCGCGGGCGGCGATCTCCAGTGTCACCGGCTGCTGGAACACCGCACCGTCCAGCACCACCCCCCTACGGCACACCAGCGGCCCCAGATCCGACGCCACCTCGAACCGCGCCCAGCCGAACTGGGCGATGCCGGTGAAGGACGCCCCGCTGAACCGGGCGGCGGCGGAGAAGGACGTCTTACGGAACCAGGCGGCGTCGGAGAAGAACGCCCCGCCGAAATCGGCGGAGCCGCAGAAGGACACCTCGTCGAACTGGGCGGTGCTGGAGAAGGACGCCCCGCTGAACTGGGCGGAGCCGGAGAAGGACGCCCCGCCGAAATGGGCGGAGCCGGAGAAGGATGCCCCGCCGAACCCGGCATCACCGGAGAAGGACGCCCCGTGGAACCAGGCGTCGCCGATGTGACGCCTACCGGTGGTGGGGTCGTGGAGGGCGGCGAGTAACCGGTCCAGCAGTTCAGGGGTGAACGGGGTGCCGCGGTGGTCGATGTCGGTGCCGGGGGACAGCGTCGCGAGGTAGGCGGCGCGATCGGTCTCGTTCAGATGAGCCAGGCAGGCGGTGTGGTCACCGACGTGGATGCCGCGACAGCCGACCGGATCGGCCGACGTGGCGCCGTGGCCGCAGCGCGGCCACGGCGGCGGGATGCTGGATGGCGGTTCGGGCGCGGCAGACGTCATGCCGCAAGAACGTACCGGGGCGCACTCGGGCAGGTGCCGGACCAAGTCACGGCGGGGCAGATGACTGAAACCTCCGGTGCGGTCCGGTAGCACGGGCAGCGGTCGGTCGGCAGACGCCGGGAAGGACCGACTCATCAAATTTGACCAGCCCTCCGCCGGGGGTTACCCTCGCGGCGACTAGTCAAACTTGATCAATACGTGACGACGGGAGCGCGCATGCAGCGCAGCGAGATCGCCGAATCTCTGACCGGTTACACCCCGAGCGAGGAGGACCTGCGCAGCCTGGAGGAGTGGTTCGAGACCTACGACGCCCACAGCTCCGCCCCCACCCCGGAGAACGTCGAGCGCATGGCCGACATGGCGGTCTTCCCGCTCAACCTGGTCACCGACGGCTCCGACGGCGACGGCTGGACCGGCCAGTGGGACCGCACGGAGTACACCGGGGCGATGAACGCGGTGATGGGCGGCGCGGAGGGCGGGGACCTCGCGTTCGAGTCGGTCCGCACGCCGTTCTTCCTCTCCCCCTCCCTCGCCGTGGTGTTCACCGCGGCGACGATGACGGCGGCGGACGGCGGGAAGCAGACCATGCACTACGCCGACATCCTGGTGCGCAAGGGCGGCACCTGGTACTTCCAGACGATGATCCA
>DATHBQ010000111.1:0-2441 GCA_035296105.1 Propionibacteriaceae bacterium
CTCCACGCATTCGTCCGGGGTGGCGCCGGAGGCGACGGTGGCGGTGAAGGGATAGAGGTTGCTGACCAGCAGATCGAACGGCGCGATCCCCAGGTCGGCGAGCTGGTGCCGGTGCGAGTCCAGCCGCAGGTCGGCCAGCAGCCCGGCGTGCACGGCCGGGTGCAGCGTCTTGACCCGCCCGTCCAGGCACTCCGGGAAGCCGGTGACCTGCTCGACCGGGGTGACCGGCAGGCCGGCATCGGCGATCACCCGCGCCGTGGACCCGGTGGACACGATCTCCGCCCCGGCCGCGACCAGAGCCTGAGCGGTCGGGACCAGCTCGGTCTTGTCGTACACCGACATCAACACCCGGCGGATCGGCCGCCGGCCGGCATCGCTCATGACCAGGTCACCTTTCGGTCGTCGACCCGCCAGGGCCGGGTGGCCAGCCGGTGGGTGAGGTCGGTCAGCAGGTCCCGTTCGGCGACCTTGATCCGCTCGTGCAAGGACCCGACCGTGTCGTCGTCGGCCACGGGAACCGCCGCCTGGCCCAGAATGACGCCGGTGTCCACGCCCTCGTCGACCAGGAACACGGTCGCCCCGGTGATCTTGACGCCGTAGGCCAGCGCGTCCCGGGGACCGTGCAACCCGGGGAAAGACGGCAGCAGCGCGGGATGGGTGTTGATCATCCGGCCGGCGAAGGTCTTCAGGAAGGCCGGCCCGACCAGCTTCAGGAAGCCCGCGCTGACCACCAGGTCCGGGGCGTAGGCGGCCACCTCCTTGGTCAACGCCTCGTCCCAGTCGGCCCGCCCCGGATGGTCACCCACGGCCTGGACGAAGGTGGGGATGCCCGCCGCCGCGGCCCGGTCCAGCCCGGCGACTCCGGGACGGTCGGATCCCACGGCCACGATCGACACGCCGAACGCCGGGTCCCGGGCGGCGTCGATGAGCGCCTGCAGCAGGGTCCCGGAGCCGGAGATCAGCACCACGACCCGGGCCGACTCGCCGCGCGCAGGATCGACGGGCAGCGGCACGGCGACCAGACTAGAGCAAGGCGGGCGACCCCTTGGACCCCCGCGGCGCGCCGATTACACACGGGCACGCGCCCTAGTGGGGTTGGGCTGACGCCTCATGCTCGTCCGGCACCGTCTCCCCCGACCGGCGGCGGAGGCGCAGCAAGCCGAGCACGAGCCCGGTGAGCAGGCCGGCCAGGCCCATGGTGGTGACGGCCATCACCAGCAGCGGCAGCAGCCGGGGCCCGAGGCCCGTGAGCCGAGTCACCCCGAGGTCGCCGCCGGCCGCCCAGCCGAGGGCGACGAAGACCAACGCGGCCAGCACCGCCGCCAGGCCGCCGACCAGGCTGCTGGTGTCGAACCGCAGCCCGGGTCGTGACCGGACGACCAGGACCGCCGCCAGGGCTCCAGCGACCGCCCCCGAGACCAGCCAGAGCAACAGCAGCGGGCTGCCCGGTCCCGCCCCCGGCAGCGCACCCAGCAGCGGCAGTCCGGGCAGGATGCCGAGCTCGGTGGCCGCCGGCGCGACGACCGAACCCGTGCCCACCGCGAAGCCGGCGCCCAGGGCGTACGCAGCCGTCCAGACGAGGACGTTCGGCACCACCGCCAGCTGCGCCGCGAGCAGCGCGATGCCGCCGGCCACCCCGGGATCCAGGGCGGCGTGCAGGGCGGTGACCCGGTCGAGGTGACGGATCAGGCTGGTCACCAACAGCGCCGCGGCGAACGCCAGCAGCACGAGCTGGGCACCGAGCACGGCCCGAGGCAGGGCACGGGCCCAGTCCGGCCAACCGTCGGTGAACCGCCGCCCCAGGGCGCGGCAGGCGCCCCAGACGGCGGCCAGACCGAGCACGAGGATCACTGCGGCCCAGTGCAGCGGATCCCGCCAGGGCTGGCCCTGCCAGGCACCGATGCCCAGGACCGGGACGAGATAGGTGGCCAGCAGGACGCCCGCCACCGTGAAGGGCCCGGCCAGCTGGTCGGACCGGATCCGTCGGGCGGCGAAGCCGGCGGACCAGGCCATCATGTACGCCGCCACCGCGGTCGCGCCCCACGGCACCAGGGTGACGACCAATCCTTCGAGCGACACGCTGACCCCGTTGGCCAGCAGCCAGAACTGGGTGCCGACCCCGAGCGCGTTCGCCAGGGTGCCCGGGTCGGCGGCCAGCCAGCCCACTACGGCCAGACCGGCGCAGAGCACCCAGCCGACCAGGGCGCTGACCAGGCCCCCGGCGATGGCGGCAACCGGCCAGCCGACCGGTGGGCCGTCGCCGGTCTCCACCGCCATCTCCGGCGGTTTCGGTCCGGCGTCACTGGCCTGGAGGGAGAGCCCGGCGGTGGTGCGCCGAGGAGACAGCAGCGAGGCCATGGTCGTCCCATGCTGACCCAGCCGTTGCGCGCGAATGGGCGGGACACGCCCAACGCGGGTAAAGTCGTGCATCGACGTCGGCG
>DATHBQ010000112.1:0-7289 GCA_035296105.1 Propionibacteriaceae bacterium
CATCGTCGGCGGCGGCCCCGCAGGACTGGCAGCGGCCGTGTACGCAGCCTCCGAGGGATTGCGCACCGTCGTGATCGAGAAGGAGGCGCCTGGTGGTCAGGCGGGACAGAGCGCTTCGATCGAGAACTACCTGGGTTTCCCCCGAGGGCTGAGCGGCGCCGACCTCGCCCATCGGGCCCTCGCCCAGGTGTCCCGGTTCGGCGCGGAGATGGTCCTGGCCCGGGAGGTGGTCGGCTTCGAGGTCCGCGGTCCGGTGCGGGCGGTGCTGCTGGACGGGTCGGGCTCGATCGAGGCCCGGGGGGTGATCCTGGCCACCGGGGTCTCCTACCGCCGGCACCCGGCGGAGGGACTGGACCAGCTGGTGGGCCGCGGCGTCTACTACGGCGCCGATGCCGCTGAGGCCAGCCAGTGCGCCGGTGACGACGTCTACATCGTCGGGGCGGCCAACTCGGCCGGCCAGGCCGCGCTGAACATCGCCCGCTACGCCCGGCGGGTCGTCCTGGTGGTCCGCCGGGCCTCGCTGACCGAGACCATGTCGCAGTACCTGCTGGACCGGATCAGCGCCACTCCCAACATCGTCGTGCGCTGCCAGTGCGAGGTGCTGTCGGCGCGGGGAGCGGAGCACCTCGAGGCGGTGACCATCACCGACCGGGAGTCCGGGACCAGCGAGGAGCATCCGGCTACCTGGCTGTTCGTGTTCATCGGCGCCTCCCCGCGCACCGAGTGGCTCGGTGCGGACCTCGTCCGCGACCCGACCGGGTTCGTGGTCACCGGGCCCGAGCGCCTGGGCGGGAGCTCGGACCACTGGCCGCTCACCCGGCCGCCGTACGCGCTGGAGACCAGCGTCCCGGGGGTTTTCGCGGTCGGCGACGTACGGCTCGACTCCATGAAGCGGGTGGCCTCGGCCGTCGGCGAGGGCGCGATGGCCGTGCACCTGCTGCACCGCTACCTGGCCACCACATGATCACCGTCGCCGACCTGCGCCCGCTGAACCTGTTCGAGGGCCTCACCGACGACCAGCTGGAGCAGCTCGTCGCGTCCGGGACCGAGGTGCCGGTCGAGCTGGGCGCCGTCGTGTTCCGGGAGGGCGAGCCGGCTGACTTCTGGTGGGTGCTGCTGGACGGCAGCCTGGATCTGGTCCGGCGGACCGGCCGGGAGGACACGGTGGTGGCCCGGATGGACCAGCCCGGGCGCTGGGCCGGTGGGTTCCGGGCCTGGGACGAGCACGGTACCTACCTGGCCACTGCCCGCGCCCGTACGCCGAGCCGGTTGTTGCGCATCCCCGGCATGGCGCTGCGGGAGTGGTTGACCGAGCGGCTTCCGCTGGCGGGCCATCTGATCGAAGGCCTCTACCGCACGGCCCGCGGCGTCGAGGCGACGGCCCGGCAGCGCAGTGCCCTGGTGACGCTGGGCACGCTGTCGGCTGGGCTCGCACACGAGATCAACAACCCGGCGGCGGCGGCCACCCGGGCGGTCGACGCGCTGGACCGGGCATGGGCGACGGTCGAGCCGGCTCTCGGCGGTCTGGCCGGAGAGGGGATCACGGCGGACCAGTTCGCCGCGCTCGAGCAGCTCCGCGGCGAGCTGCGCCGGCCGCCGGACGATCCCGACCCGCTGGCTCGAGCTGACGAGGAGGATGCGCTGGCCACCTGGCTCAGCCAGCAGGACGTCGAGGACGCCTGGACTCTGGCCGGGCCGCTGGCCGCCGCGGGGGTGGACGTCGACTGGTGTCGCCGGGCCGCGGTGGTGCTGCCCGGCCAGGCGCTGGCGCCGGCCATCGCCTGGGTGGCGGCGGCCGCCTCCGCTCCGGCCCTGCTCGCCGAGGTGAAGGAGTCGGTCCGGCGGATCTCCGAGCTGGTCGCCGCGGTCCGCTCCTACTCACAGATGGACCGGGCGTCGATGCAGCAGACCGACATCGCCGTCGGGATCGACAACACGCTGGTCATGCTCGGCCACAAACTGCGGGACGGGGTCAAGGTGGTCCGCGACTACGATCCCGACCTACCGATCATCCCCGCGTACGCCGGTGAGCTGAACCAGGTCTGGACGAACCTGATCGACAACGCCGTGGACGCCATGGACGGCCGCGGCACCCTCCGGGTGTCCACCGCGCAGGACGGCGACCAGGTGGTGGTCCGGGTCGCGGACACCGGGTCGGGCATGCCTCCGGAGGTGGTGGCCCGGGCCTTCGACGCCTTCTACACGACCAAGGAGGTCGGCAAGGGGACCGGGCTGGGCCTCGACATCGCCAAGCGGATCGTGGTCGACCGGCACCGCGGCGACATGGCGATCGAGTCCGAGCCCGGGAAGACCGTGATCACCGTCCGGCTGCCCCGGCAGCGGTCCGACGGGTAGGGCCGATGCGCCTTGAGCCTGTCGAAGGGCCTTCGACCGGCTCAGGCCACATGCCGACCGGCTCAGGCCACAGAACGCGCGATGCGGTTCAGGCCTTCGAGTTGCGGCGCGCCTCGGTGACGGCGGACGAGGTGCCCTCGGTCCAGGGGTCGCCGTGGCCCGGCAGCACCACCGCCGCCGCCAGATCGTCGATCCGGTCCAGGGCGGCGTACGCCTTGCCGGTGTCGGCGGTGGCGGCCGGGGCGACGATGCGCGGCCCCCGTTCACCGGTGTAGGGGTCGAGGGTGACCAGCGCGTCCCCGCTGATCAGCACCTGGCGCTCCGGCAGGTGGAACACCGACTGGCCCCAGGTGTGGCCCGGGGTGTGCACGGCCCGCGGACGACCCGGGACGTCGATGATCTCGCCGTCGGCGTACGTCCGGTCGGCCTGGACCCCGCGTATGGTCAGTGCGCCGGCCGCCGTCATGGCCCCGAGGATCGGCCAGGAGCCCGGGTGGCGCAGCGGGAAGGCGAACCGGTTCTGCTGCGGCGTGTAGCGGTAGGGGTGGGCGGCCAGCCGCCGGTCGTCGGGGTGGACCCAGACCGGTACGCCCAATGAGGCGTGCAGGCTGCGGGCGAACCCGACGTGGTCGAAGTGCCCGTGGGTCAGCAGGAGAGCGCGGATGTCGCTCGGCTGCCGCCCGATCGCGGACAGGCAGTCGATCACCGCCCGTCCGGTCGATGGGAACCCGGCATCGACGAGCGTGATGCCCTCCTCCTCGGCGATGACGTAGCAGTTGGTGTAGGCGTGCTCGATGCGGTGCACGCCAGGGGCCAGGTCCAGCTCGATCCTCACCATGCCCAAGGCCGTACCCGCCTCGGCGAGAATGACCCCATGACGCGCTACTGCCTGCTGGGACAGATCGACGCCAGTCGCATCGAGGAGTACCGCGAGGCGCACCGGGCGGTGTGGCCGGAGCTGCTCCGCGAGCTCCAGGCCGCTGGCTGGCGGAACTACTCGCTGTTCCTGCGCGACGACGGCCTGCTGATCGGCTACGTGGAGTCCGACGACCTGGACGCGGCTCAGGAGCGGGTGGCCGCGACGGAGATCAACGCCCGGTGGCAGGCGGCCATGGCGGACCTGTTCGGGTCCGACGGGGCGCCCGACGAGGCGTGGCAGCGCATCCCGGAGGTCTTCAACCTCGAGGACCAGCTGGCCCGGCTCGACTGAGTCGATTCAAGATCACCGCTAGGCTGACGCCGTGGTGGTCCGGAGCTCGGTCAGCATGAAGGACGTCGCCACCCTGGCCGGCGTCTCCGTCGGCACGGTCTCCAACGTGCTGAACTCCCCGGATCTTGTGTCGCCGACCACCCGGGAGCGGGTGCGGCAGGCGATCGACAAGCTCGGCTGGGTCCGCAACGAGTCGGCCCGGCAGCTCCGCGCAGGCCGCAGCCGGTCGGTGGGCATGGTGGTAATCGACATCGCCAACCCGTTCTTCACCGACGTGGTGCTGGGAGCCGAGGACCACTTCCACCAGGCGGGCTACGCGGTGCACGTCGGCAACAGCGCGCAGACGGCCGAACGGGAGGTGGCCCACCTGGCGCTGTTCGAGGAGCAACGGGTCCGGGGCATCCTGCTGGCCCCCATCCGGGAGATGACCGAGCGGATCGCCGAGCTGCGGCGCCGGGGGATCGCGGTCGTCCTGGTGGACCAGACCAACGGGAACGACACCTGCTCGGTCGGGGTCGACGACCTGGAGGGCGGCCGGCTGGCCGCGCAGCACCTGATCGACCAGGGTCACCGCTCGATCGCCTTCGTCGGCGGGCCGAGCACGCTGCACCAGGTCCGGGACCGCCGGACGGGGACCGAGCTGGCGTGCGCCCGGGCCCCGCAGCCGGTGATCCTGCTGGCCATCTCGACCCCGTCGCTGGACGTCGAGTCCGGCATCCGGGCGGCCGCCGAGCTGGTCGCGCTGCCCGACGGCGAACGGCCCACGGCGGTGTTCGCGGCGAACGACCTGGTGGCGATCGGGCTGCTGCAGGGCTTCGTCACCGCCGGCGTACGGGTGCCCGACGACATGGCGATCATCGGCTACGACGACATCACCTTCGCGGCCGCCGCCGCGGTGCCGCTGTCCTCCATCCGCCAGCCTCGGTCCGAACTCGGCCGCCGCGCCGCCGAGCTGCTGCTGGCCGAGATCGAGGCCGATGACAACGACGGCTCGCACACTCACGAGCAGGTCCGGTTCATGCCCGAGCTGGTGGCCCGCCGGTCCACGCTGGCGCCGACCCGCGGCCGGCGCACGTCGTAGCCTCGCTCGGTTCGTCGCCGCTGCCGCCACCCCTGAAGGCTCGACCAGTGGCGAGTTTCGCCCCCGGATCCGGCCGGAACGGGGGCGAAAGTCGGCCATGGTCGACTTTCGTTCGGCAGGGGACGGGGGTGTGGTGTGTGAGCCGCTGGCTCATTGTGCGTCAGCCGCGGCCGACGGTGGAGGCGCGGACCACGAGCTCGGGCGCCAGCAGCACCTCGGAGTGCTCGTGGTTGTCGTCGCGGAGCTCGCGGAGCAGCAGCTCGGCGGCCTGCTGACCGAGCCCATACTTGTCGTGGTGCACGGTGGTCAGGGGCACCGACAAGGAGCTGGTCCAGTCCACGTTGTCGTAGCCGACCAGAGCCAGGTCGTCGGGCACCCGGACGCCCTTGCGCTCCAGCACCCGGAGCGCACCGAGCGCCAGCAGGTCGTTGGCGCAGACCAGGGCGGTGGGCCGCTCGCCCAGCTCCAGCAGCTGCTCCGCCCCGATCTCGCCGCCGCCGATCGTCATCGTGGGCGACAGGATCTCGTTGAACTTCCGACCTGCGGCCTCGATCGAGCTGCGGAGCGCCTCGTGTCGTGGGTTCGACCCGCGGGTCGCGCCGACGCCGTTGAGGTAGGTGATCCGGTCGTGGCCGAGCTCGAGCAGGTGCCGCGCGATCAGCGCACCGCCCACGGCGTCATCGCTGGTCGCTGCGCACCAGCCCTCGTCGATCGGCGGCCGTCGGCCGAGCAGCACGGCGGGCGTGCCGCGGGACCGCAGCCGCTCCAGGAAGCGCAGCGACGGGCCGGCGGGAGTGATCACCACTCCGGCCACCGTGTGCTCCTCCAGCAGCCGGATGCAGGCCTTCTCCCGGTTGGGGTCCTCGTCGCTGCTGGACACCGTGAGCATGATTCCCTCGGGGGCGAGCCGGTCCTCCATCCCGCGGGCGGCGACGCTGAAGTAGGGGTTGTTCAGGTCGAGGACGACCAGCGCGACGACCTGCTGGTGACCCCGGGCCAGGGCGCGGGCCAGCCCGTTCGGCACGAACCCGAGCTCGTCCACGGCCGCCTCGACCCGGCGGCGCCGTTCGGCCGAGACCTTGTCCGGGCGGTTGAAGTAGTTCGACACCGTACCCAGCGACACACCGGCTAGCACGGCGACGTCGGCCATGCTCGACTGCCGCTTCTTGACTGCCATCTCCCGCCTTGCCTCGAGCTCCGGCTCAGCGTATCCCCGGGACGACGGGGTGCGGGCGCCGATCGGGTGGCCCGATAGCGTGGGCCATCGGCACCTTGTCGTTCGACCGATCAAAAGTGCGCCAGCGGGTACGCCAGTACTTCGCCGTCGACCTCCCCGTCGGCCGGCGCGCAGAGAGGAGCAAGATGACCGACGGCCAGAACCTCACCGTAGAGACACGTGCCGAGGAGCTGCTCGGTGCGATGACCCTGGCCGAGAAGGCCGGTCAGCTCAGCCAGTACTTCTACTTCGGCGCCCCCGAGGCGGCCGTCGGCGGCGCTTCCCAGCCCTCCGGTGAGGTGGACCAGGCGCTGGCCAGCGGTGGGTGCGGGTCGTTGCTGTTCCAGACCGACCCGGCCGAGATCAACCGGCTGCAGCGCCTGGCCGTCGAGGGCAGCCGGCACTCCATCCCGGCGCTGTTCGGCTTCGACGTCATCCACGGGCTGCGCACCATCCTCCCGGTGCCGATCGCACTGGCGGCGTCCTGGGACCCGGCGACCATCGAGCGCGGACAGGCGGTCGCGGCCCGGGAGGCGCGGGCGGCTGGGATCCACTGGACATTCGCCCCGATGGTGGACATCGCCCGCGACCCCCGCTGGGGCCGGATCGTCGAGGGCGCCGGTGAGGACCCTTATCTCGGCGCGGCGGTGGCCGCGGCGCAGGTCCGCGGGTTCCAGGGCGGGGAAGTGGGGCTGCCGGAGCGGGTGATCGCCGGACCCAAGCACTTCGCCGGCTACGGCGCGGCTATGGGCGGCCGGGACTACGACGAGGTCAACCTGTCCGACTACGAGCTCTGGAACATCTACTTCCCGCCCTTCCAGGCGGCGCTCGCGGCCGGCGCGGGCAACGTGATGACGGCGTACATGGACCTCAACGGGGTGCCGGCGTCCGGCAACCGTTGGCTGTTCACCGACGTGCTGCGGGACCAGTGGGGGTTCGACGGCTTCGTGGTCAGCGACGCCAATGCGGTGCGCAACCTGGTCACCCACGGCTTCGCCGCCGACCTGGCCGATGCCGCCGCTCGGGGTGTCGGGGTCGGGGTCGATCTCGAGATGGCGATGACCGACCCGGCGTACGGCTACCTGCCCGAGGCGGTGGAGCGGGGAGAGATCACCGAGGAGGCGATCGACGCCTGCGTCCGCCGGATCCTGACGGCCAAGTTGCGGCTGGGCCTGTTCGAGAACCCGTACGTCGACGAGGACCGGGCCCGGGAGGTGATGGCCGACCCGGCGCACCGCGAGGTCGCCCGGGTGGCGGCCGAGCGCTCGGCGGTGCTGCTGCGCAACCAGGGCAACCTGCTGCCACTGGATCCCGGCGACCTCGGCTCGCTGGCGGTGATCGGGCCGCTGGCTGACTCCAAGCGGGACACCCTCGGACCCTGGGCCTTCGACTTCGACCTGGACGAGACGGTGACCGTGCTCGACGGG
>DATHBQ010000113.1:0-10887 GCA_035296105.1 Propionibacteriaceae bacterium
CGGCCATGTCGGAATAGGAGAAGCTCTCGGTCCAGGCCGACCGCCCGTGGTTGGGCAGGTCGACCAGGAGCACCCGGGCCTGCTCGGCGAGCGCCTTGGCGATGGTGGTCCAGTTGCGCCCCTGGCCGAACAGGCCGTGCAGGAACACGACCCGCGGGCCGGTGGCACCCAGGCTGGTGCTGAACAGGTCGGTGGAGCCGTCGGTCATGGCCGGCGCGACCAGCAGGCCGTGTGCCAGTGCCGCCGGTCTTCGAGCGGGGAGGAGGACAGCAGGCCGGGAGTCTGTGGCCATGCGACGACGTGGGCAACGCCGGGTCGGATCGGCTGCGAGCAGCCAGGGCAGCGGTAGGTCTTACCCGCGGCCGAGCCGGGGATGCTGCGGACCACCCAGGTCCCGTCGGCCTTGCTCACGGTGGTGGCGTGGCCGGCCCCGAGCGGGCGGGCCGCCCGCAGGTGCTTGCTCGTCCGGCGTGCCACGCGCCGATCGTAGTAGAGGAGGTGGGATAGGTTTCCGGCGTGCGTCTGGTGATTGCCCGCTGCCAAGTGGACTACGCGGGGCGGCTGACCGCCCACCTTCCGATGGCCACCCGGCTGATCCTGGTCAAGGCGGACGGCTCGGTGTCGATCCACGCCGACGACCGGGCGTACAAGCCACTGAACTGGATGAGCCCGCCCTGCCGGATCACCGAGGCGCCCGCTCCGGAGCCGCTCACCGCACTGTGGGAGGTCCACGGCCGCGACGGGGACAAGCTGCAGATCTCCATCGGCGAGGTGTTCCACGACTCCAGCCACGACCTCGGACCCGACCCCGGGTTGCAGAAGGACGGCGTCGAGGCGCACCTGCAGGCCCTGCTCGCCGAGCACCCGGAGACGCTGGGCGCGGGATGGTCACTGGTCCGGCGCGAGCACCCGACCCCGATCGGTCCGGTCGACCTGCTCTGCCGGGACGCGGGAGGGCGCTATGTCGCGGTGGAGGTGAAGCGCCGCGGCGAGATCGACGGCGTAGAGCAGCTCACCCGCTACCTTGCGCTGATGCGGCGCGACCCACAGCTCGGTCCGGTGGCCGGAGTCTTCGCCGCCCAGCAGATCAAGCCACAGGCCCGGGTGCTGGCCGGTGACCGCGGCATCACCTGCGTCACGCTGGACTACGACGTGCTGCGCGGCATGGACAACGCCGCCGAGCGGCTCTTCTGAGCCGCCCTAGCGGCGGGCGGCGGCCAGCTCGCGCTTGGTCGACTCCGCTTTGGCGCGGCCCTCTCCGCCCTCGGGCTTCTCCGTCGCCGGCTCCTCGGCGGCGACCGGTCCCTCCTCGGCCGGGAGGTCACCGGGGTAGTCGGGGAGCTCGCGGAGATCCAGGTCGGGCACCTCGGGCAGCTTCTCGGCCGTCTCGGCGGCCAGCGCGCTGAGCGAGGTGAGCTGACTGAGCATCGCCTGCTTGCGCCGGGTGAGCAGGTCCTGCTCGTGGCGCATCTGCCGCCGCCGCCAAGCGAACTCCTGCCGAGCCCGCTCGTCGATGGTGGCGGCCTGCTGCTGCGCCCGCTTGACGATCTGCTCGGCCTCCGCGGTCGCCTCGAGCTTGACCCGCTCCGCTTCGGCGAGCGAATCCAGTCGCAACCGGGCGGCGCGCTCGGTCTCCTCGGTGAGGTGTTCGGCGGCCGACAGCTGGTGCTCACTCGCCGACGCGAGCAGGTCTGCGGCCGTCTTCTGCGCCTCCTTCTGAGCCTTCTCCAGCTCGACCAGGGTCCGGCTGCGCTTCTCGGCGGCCTGCTGACCGATCCGGCCGGCATCCCTCTCCGCTGCGGCCCGCAGCGACTCGGCCTCGAGCGTTGCGCTCTCCACCAGCGCGCGGGCGGTCGCCTCGGACTCGGTCTTCACGGCCTCGGCGGCCAGGCGGGCAGCCGCCAGCAGCTGCTCGGTCTCGGTGCGGGTGCGCTGGCCCACCTCATCGGCGTTCCGCTCGGCCTGACGGCGCAGGTTCTCCAGCTCCCGCAGCTGCGTCTGGCGCAGCTCGTCCAGCTCGGCGTTGACGGTCTCGCGCCGACGGTCCAGCTCGGTCTGGACCTCCTCGGCCAGCTGGTCGGCCTCGCGAGCGGCTCGCCGGGTCACCTCGCGGGCCTGCTCCTCAGCCATCCGCAGGATCTCCTGGGCGCGGTGGCCCAGGCCACTGAAGTCGGCTGGTCCAGACATCGCCACCTTCTCCTCCCGCGCGGCGCGTAGCTCGGTGTTCTCGGTCTTCAACACGTCACACCGCTGTTTGACCTGATCCAGGTCGGCCTGGATCTTCCGTGCATACCGCTCGACGACTTCCCGCTGGTAGCCCCGGCGGACGATCGGGAACAGGTCGGAGCTGGACGAGCTGTCGGCGGGCCGGGATGTGTTCACGGCAATCTCCCAGGAACGGTGCGAACAGGTGATCCCCCGCGTTCCCGACAGATTATCTTCGCCGCGGCCGCCGGAGCGTCATCTCCGTCGGCGTGCCGCGCCCCTGTGTTGTCCCGTGCGCAGAGCTCGCTAGCTCGGACCGGAGCTGCGGCGCTGGTTGCCGCCACCCGAGAGGTGCTGGGTACCGGCCGGCGCGTCGTTGGACGAGATCAGCACCGTCGCGTCGCCGTCCACCTCGGGCTCGGCCTGCGCCTGCGGGGTCGACTTGGCCGATCCGCCGCGGGACCCGCCGCCGCCCTTGCCCTCGGCGGCCTTCGGCGGCCGCGCCGGGGTGCTGGCGACTGTCTCGGTCGGCGCATCGTCGGCCGGGATCTCCTCCTCGTTCGGACCCGATCCGGCCCGCCCGGACCGCACCACGGTCGCGTTGCCCGGCTCGTCGCCCTCGAGGTCGGCCGGGTCGTCCAGGTCGGGGAAGGCGCTGGCCGTCTGCTCGGCGAGCGCCGACAGGCTGGCCAGCTGGCTGAGCACGGCCTGCTTGCGCTGGTGCAGCAGCTCGGTCTCCCGACGCAGCTGCTGCTTGCGCCAGGTGAACTCCTGCTGGGTCCGCTCACTGATCGCGGTGGCCTGCTTCTTCGCGGTGGCCACCCGGGCCTCGGACTCGCGGACGGCCTCCTCCTTGGCGTGCTGCGCTTCGGCCAGCGCCTCGGCGCGGATCCGCGCGGCCTCGGCGATGTCGGCCTCGAGCCGCTCGGCGGAGGCGTTGTGGTGCTTGGTCGCCTCGGCCAGCAGCTCCGCAGTGCGGACCTGCGCCTCGTCATGAGCCTGCTTGAGCTGGGCGACCGCCTGCTCCCGCTCGGCCGCGACCTTCTGGCGGACCTCGGCGGCCTCGCGCTCGACCGCACGGCGGAGGTTCTCGGTGTCCAGGTAGGCGTTCTGCCGAGCGGTCTGGGCCTCGTGGTCCGCCTCCCGCCGGAGCGACTCCGCCTGGCGGCGGGCGACGGCCACCAGCGCCTCGGCCTCGGCCTTGGCCTTCTCCACCTGCGCCTGAACCTCTGCGTTCAGCCTGGCGCGGAGCTGGTCGATCTCGGCGACACCGCCGCTCTTGATCGCGTCGCCCTCACGGGCCGCGGTGCTGCGGAGGGTATCGGCCTCCCGCCGGGCGTTCTCCTTGACCTTCTCGGCCTCGATGGTGGCGTTCTCCACCAGCTCGCGGGCCTGCTCCTGGGCGAGCCGCAGGATGTCGTTGGCCCGGCCGCCGAGGTTGCTGTAGTCGACGTCGGATGCGTTGGGCTTGTCGCTGCTCGTGGTCAGCTGGTCCTGCAGGGCGGCGACCTGCTGCTCGAGCTGGGTCGCGCGGCGGCGGGACTGGACGACACTCGCCTCCAGCGTGCGGACGTAGTCATCGACCGCCGTCCGGTCGTAACCGCGCAGGGCGGTCGGGAAGTTCCCGACGGCGCTGGCCGCGTCGTCGAACAGACCCAGCCCCGTGTTGTCCGTAGAGCTCACCGCACAAACCTCTCCCGATACATGTTCTTGAGCCTCGAGTATTCGCTATCTCGCGCCAATACCCGAAGCGTTGCCCCCCGCTCAACCCTGGCCCTGGGTCTGGGTAGCCGACTCGACCAGTTCGATCAAGACGCCACCGGTGTCCTTGGGATGGACAAAGTTGATCAGCGAGCCGCGGGTACCGGCCCTCGGTGCATCATAGAGCAGCCGGAAACCCCGGCGCAGGAGAACGTCGGATGCGGTACGGACATCGTCGACCGCGTACGCGAGGTGGTGCAGCCCCGGTCCGCGGCGGGCGAGAAAGCGGTGCACCGGCGAGGATTCGTCCAGGGCGGCGATCAGCTGGATCTGGGTGCCCGGACCGTCGGTAGGCGGGCTCAGCATGACCTCGATGACGCCCTGGTCGGCATTGGTCTCCCGGTGCCGCGCCACCAGACCGAGGACCTCTGTGTGCAGGGCAACGGCGGCCTCGAGATCGACGACGGCGATCCCGATGTGGTCCAGCCCGACCACGCCGGGCAGTGCCTCGGGACCCGCCCAGCTGGTCATCGCGAGGATTGTAGCCAGAGCAGTTCTTGCCCGGACCTCGGTCGCGCGCAGAACAGTGGGCCGGCGACCACGGCCGGTGTAGAAATACAGTATGGGTTCAGTACTTCTCGACGGGGCGCGGACGCCGATCGGCAAGTTCCTCGGGGCGTTCGCCGGGGTTCCGGCCACCGAGCTCGGCGGATACGCGATCGCCGGAGCACTGCAGCGGTCCGGGGTGGTCGCGCGCGACATCGACTACGTGATCATGGGCCAGGTGCTGCAGGCCGGCGCCGGGCAGGCCTCGGCCCGGCAGGCGGCCGTCCAGGCCGGGATCGGGATGAATGTGCCATCCCTGACCATCAACAAGGTCTGCCTGTCCGGTCTGAACGCGGTGGCTCTGGCCGATCAGCTGATCCGGGCGGGGGAGTGCGACGTGGTGGTGGCCGGCGGGATGGAGTCGATGACCTCGGCGCCGCACCTGCTGCCGAAGTCGCGGACAGGTTTCAAGTACGGCGCGGTCGAGCTGCTCGACCACATGGCGACGGACGGGCTCTGGGACGTCTACACCGACCAGTCGATGGGCGCCTTGACCGATGCGGCGAACCACGGCGAGGTGACGGTCAGCCGGGAGGACCAGGACGCCTTCGCTGCCCGCTCGCACCAGCGCGCGGCGGCGGCCACGGCCAGCGGGGTGATGGCCGAGGAGATGATCGAGGTCAAGGTGTCGCAGCGCCGTGGGCCCGACCGCCTGGTGTCGGCCGACGAGGGAATCCGGGAGGGAGCCACCGCGGAGTCCCTGGCCGGACTGCCGCCGGCCTTCGGACGGGACGGGACGATCACTGCGGCCTCCTCCAGCCCGATCTCCGACGGCGCTGCGGCCCTGATCGTGGCCAGCCGGGAGGCGGCGGACCGGCTCGGCGCGACGCCGCTGGCCGAGATCCGCGCGCACGGCATGGTGGCCGGACCCGACTCCTCCCTGCAGCTGCAGCCGGCCGACGCCATCCGGGCCGCCTGCGCCAAGGAGCAGATCGGCGTCCGGGAGCTCGACCTGATCGAGATCAACGAGGCGTTCGCCGCCGTTGGCGTGGCCAGCGCCCGCTCACTGGGGCTCAGCGAGTCGGAGACGGACGAGAAGG
Organism: Propionibacteriaceae bacterium; assembly: GCA_035296105.1. Taxonomy (GTDB): domain Bacteria; phylum Actinomycetota; class Actinomycetes; order Propionibacteriales; family Propionibacteriaceae; genus Microlunatus. The sequence goes on from DATHBQ010000113.1 coordinate 5,553, forward strand.
TGAACATCAACGGCGGCGCGATCGCTCTCGGCCACCCGATCGGTGCCTCCGGCGCCAGGCTGGTGCTGACCCTGGCGTACGCACTGCGCCGACGGGGCGGAGGGACCGGGGTGGCCTCCCTGTGCGGAGGCGGGGGACAGGGCGACGCGCTGATCCTGCGCTCCCTGTGACCGGGGCGTCGCGCTGACCGCGACTCGGCCGGCCGAGCCTGGTCTGGACGACCTGCTCGCGGCGGTCCGGGCCGGGCGGCCCCGGGCGATCGGTCGGTTGATCAGCCTGGTCGAGAACCGGTCGCCGGAGCTTCCCGCGCTCGCCCGGGCCCTGGCGCCTTCTACCGGCCGGGCCCACGTCATCGGCCTCACGGGGGCTCCGGGAGTCGGCAAGTCGACGACCACGGCGGCTCTGGTCGGCGCGCTGCGGGACCGGGGTCAGCGGGTCGGCGTGCTCGCGGTCGACCCCAGCTCACCCTTCTCCGGCGGGGCGCTGCTGGGCGACCGGGTGCGGATGCAGGCGCACGCCCTCGACCCCGGCGTCTACATCCGGTCCATGGCGACCCGCGGCCACCTCGGTGGGCTGGCCGTGGCCGCCCCGCAGGCGTTGCGGGTGCTGGACGCGGCCGGGTTCGACGTGGTGCTGCTCGAGACGGTCGGGGTGGGTCAGTCGGAGATCGAGGTGGCAGCCCTGGCCGACACCACGCTGGTGCTGCTCGCACCCGGTATGGGCGACGGGGTACAGGCCGCGAAGGCCGGGATCCTGGAGATCGGCGACGTCTTCGTGGTGAACAAGAGCGACCGGGATGGTGCCCAGGCGCTGGTCCGCGAGCTGCGCGGCATGGTCGCGCTCGGCGACCGCGAGCCCGGCGCCTGGAAGCCGCCCATCGTGTCTACCGTGGCCCACCGCGGCGAGGGCGTCGCCGACCTGCTGGGTCGGATCGAGCAGTTCCGGGCCGCCCAGGAGGCGAACGGCGGATGGCTCGGCCGGCGTGTGGCCCGGGCCCGCCAGGAGGTGGAGGGGCTGGTGCTCGCTCGGCTGCAGGCGGAGCTCTCACTCGACCCAGCAGCCGGTCTCGACGCCCTGGCGGAGGGGGTCAGTCGGGGCGAGATCGACGCCTACTCCGCTGCCGACCGCGTCCGTCGACGGTCCTGAGGGCAGGCAGGTCCGGCGTGGCGGCCGGGGCGTGGTCACCGCGTACGGTAGAAACGTACGTCCAGAACTCTTGGGTTGCCGCCGGCTCGCCGAGGACGGCAGAGCGAGGAGTCGACATGCCGTGGGTCAGGGAGATACTGCTGGTCCTGTTGGTGGGCTTCGGGGTGTTCTATCTGCTCCGGCGCTCAGAGTCCGCCGCCGGGGCGGTGCGCAGCGTCTTCCGGGCGATCGCCGCGGCCTTCCGGGCCATCGTGGTGTTTCTCAACTCACTGGCGGCGTAGTCGTGCCCGGCTTGTTCGACCCGAACGTCGACAAGTATGTCCTGGACAAGGCGGGCGAGTACATGGTGCTCGAGGTCCGCAAGCACTGGGTGGCCAGCGTGTGGCCGGCGATCCGACTCGTCGGTGGCTTGCTGATCTTCCTCAGCGCCTGGGCCTTCCGGGAGCCGGCCTTCTGGATCTTCTTCATCGTCGGCCTGGCCATCGCAGCGCAGGCCGGCTGGCGCCTGCTGGAGGAGTTCCGGGACCGGTTCGTGATCACCAACCAGCGGCTGATCCGGGTCAACGGGGTCTTCGACACCCAGCGCGCCAGCGTGCCGCTCGGTCGGATTCTGGACATCACCGTCAAGAAGCCCTGGATCGGGCACATGCTGAACTACGGCCACTTCGTGTTCGAGTCGGCGGCCCAGGTCCAGGGCCTCAACGAGATCCGCTATGTGGCCAGCATCGACGAGCGCGAGGACGCACTGCGCATGATCATGAATCCGGAGCGGGTCCAGCAGGTGGAGGACGACGACGCGACGGACGACGGAACGTGACCACCCGATTGGGCGAGGGGGGGCGACCCCCCTCGGACCCCCCGCGGCGCGCCGATGGCACCCGGCCGCGCGCCCTGGAGCGCACCCGGCTGCCATTCGACCCGGTCGAGGAGGCGGCCAAGCAGTGGGCCACCCAGTGGGACGAGGTGCCGCGGATGCGGGCTGTCACGTCGCTGATGCGGGTGCACCAGCTGGTGCTGACCGAGCTGGACGAGCTGCTTCGTCCGCTGGGTCTGACCTTCGCGCGGTACGAGGTCCTGGTGCTGCTGTCCTTCTCCCGCCGGGGAGCGCTGCCGCTGGGCAAGATCGGTGAGCGGCTCCAGGTGCATGCCACCTCCGTGACGCCGCTGGTCAAGCGGCTGGAGGCGGCGGACCTGATCCGGCGTACGCCGCACCCCGAGGACGGCCGGGCGGTGCTCGCCTCCATCACGCCGAAGGGCCGGTCGGTGATGGACAAGGCCACCCAGGCCATCGTCGGCGCCCGCTTCGCGCTCGGGTCGCTCAGCGAGGCCGAGTGCGACCGGCTCACGGCACTGCTCAAGCGCCCCCGCTCCGCGGCCGGCGACTTCTAGGGGAGGCGGGGCGGTGCCGGACCCAGGTCGGCGCGGTCCCGGATCGCCTGCACGGCATGGTCGAGCGTCCGATCCGATGGGGGCCGCAGGCCCCGGGTCGGCGCCAGCAGGGTCACGGAGGTTCCGTTGTGCAGGGTCAGCCGGATGGTTCGGTCCCCGGTGGCCCGGTCCACGCGCACATCGGTGATGTCGTCGTAGCGGTACAGGTGTCGCTTGAACTGGCGGACCTCGACGCCGTCCGGCAGCAGCGCCACCCGGGTCCGCGCCAGGATGACGACGGTGAGGACTATGGCAGCGAGCAGCAGGCCCGCGTAGAGGATGGCTCGCACCAGAGCGCCGATGTTCCGGTCCACGTCCACCGCCCGACCAATTGAAGATGCGGTGACCGTCCCGAACACGACCACCGTGAACACCGGTAGAGCGACCGCGCTGCCGCCCAGCCGCCAGGCGGTGGCCTCGCAGCGTCGGTCGCTCCTCATGGCCGGTCTTGGGTTCGGATAGTAGGGAATCCTAGTATCGGACTGTGGTGGCGCGATGACGAGCCAGGAACGGCAGACCGGCCGGGAACGCTGGGCGGAGGCGTACGCCCGGGCGCAGCAGGCGGGGCAGGTCCGAGACGCCGATTTCTCGACCCTGTCCGGGGCGGAGGTCGACCCGGTGTATGGGCCGGCCAACGAGGCGGCCGACGAGCGGATGGCCCGGATCGGCTGGCCGGGGGAGTTCCCGTTCACCCGCGGCCTCTACCCGAGCGGCTACCGCGGTCGGCCCTGGACCATCCGGCAGTTCGCCGGGTTCGGCAACGCCCAGCGGACCAACGAGCGCTACCGGATGATCCTGGCTGCTGGTGGCGGGGGCCTGAGCGTCGCCTTCGACATGCCGACCCTGATGGGCCGGGACTCCGACGATCCGCGCAGCCTGGGCGAGGTCGGGCACTGCGGTGTGGCGGTCGACTCCGCGGCCGACCTGGAGGTGCTGTTCGACGGCATCGACCTGGGCGCGGTCACGACGTCGATGACCATCTCGGGTCCGGCGGTGCCGGTGTTCTGCCTCTACGTGGTGGCGGCCGAGCGGCAGGGCGTCGACCCGTCGACGCTCAACGGCACCCTGCAGACCGACATCTTCAAGGAGTACATCGCCCAAAAGGAGTGGCTGTTCGCTCCGGAGCCACACCTACGGCTGATCGGCGACCTGATGGAGTACTGCACCGAGCGGGTGCCGGCGTACAAGCCGCTCAGCGTCTCCGGCTACCACATTCGGGAGGCGGGGTCGACGGCCGCGCAGGAGCTCGCCTTCACCCTGGCCGACGGGTTCGGCTACGTCGAGCTCGGCCTGTCCCGGGGTCTGGACGTCGACCGGTTCGCTCCGGGTCTCAGCTTCTTCTTCGACGCCCACATCGACTTCTTCGAGGAGATCGCCAAGTTCCGGGCCGCCCGCCGGATCTGGGCCCGCTGGCTGCGCGACCGCTACGGGGCAACCACCGCGCGGGCGCAGTGGCTCCGCTTCCACACCCAGACGGCGGGTGTCTCGCTGACTGCCCAGCAGCCCTACAACAACGTGGTGCGGACGGCGGTCGAGGCGCTGGCCGCGGTGCTCGGCGGGACCAACTCGCTGCACACCAACGCCCTTGACGAGACCCTGGCCCTGCCGACCGCGGAGTCCGCGGAGATCGCGCTGCGGACCCAGCAGGTGCTGGCGGAGGAGACCGGCGTGGCCAACGTGGCCGACCCGCTGGGCGGCTCCTGGTACGTCGAGTCGCTCACCGACGCGATGGAGGCCGAGGCAGAGGCGACGTTCGCCCGCATCGAGGACCTGGGCCGAGGCACGGTCGATCATCCGATCGGGCCGATGACCTCCGGCATCCTGCTCGGCATCGAGGAGGGCTGGTTCACCGGACAGATCGCTGACGCCGCGTTCCGCTACCAGACCGAGCTGGAGAAGGGAGACAAGAAGGTCGTCGGGGTGAACGTGCACACCGCCACGGTCAGCGGTTCGCTCAACGTCCTGCGGGTTGGGCACGAGGTGGAGCGGGAGCAGTGTGCGGCGCTGGCCGAGCGCCGGGCCGCCCGGGACGACGCAGCCGTCCGCGCGGCGCTGGCCGAGCTTGTCGCGGCCGCCCGTACCGACGCCAACCTGATCGAGCCGATGCTGGCCGCGGCGCGGGTCGAGGCCACGCTGGGCGAGATCTGCAACGTGCTGCGCGCCGAGTGGGGAGAGTACGCCGAACCGGCCCGGTTCTAGGGCCGACCAGACCTCAGCCCTTGGTGGCTCCCAGAGTCAGGCCGGCGATGAACTGCTTCTGCAGGACGAAGAACACGATGATCGGCGGCAGGGCGACGATCACCGACCCGGCGGACAGCAGGTTGTAGTCGACGAAGAACTGGCCCTTGAGGTTGTTCAGCGAGCTGGTCACCGGGAACTTGCTGCCGGTCTGCAGCAGCGCGGTGGCCCAGAAGAACTCGTTGTAGATCCAGGTCACCTCCAGCGTGGCCAGCGCGGCCAGGGCGGGCCGGCAGAGGGGCAGCGTGATCTGCCACCACTGCCGGAACACGCTGGCCCCGTCGACCTCGGCCGACTCGTACAGCTCCGGCGGCAGGGCCTTCATGTAGTTGCTGAGGACGAAGGCGCAGAAGCCGGTCTGGAACGCGGTGTTGATCAGGACCAGACCGGCATGGCTGTTGAGCAGGGTGCCGGAGTCGTTGATCCACTCGGGCACGGGGACCGCCCGGAAGGCCCGGTACACCGGGATCAGCAGGGCCTGCGGCGGCAGCAGGTTGGCGGCCAGGAACACGCCCAGCAGAGC
>DATHBQ010000114.1:0-2631 GCA_035296105.1 Propionibacteriaceae bacterium
CCCGTCCAGCCGTAGGACCCCGTCCGGCTCGGCGTCCCGGGCGAGGACGTCGAGCAGATCGGCCGCGGTGCCCGCGTCGGTGACCACCACGCCGAGGTGCTCCCCGGCGGCCAGGTCGATCGCCAGGCTGCGGTGCCGGACCTCGAGGTGGCCCTGGACGGGGTCGTCAAGGATGCGGGCCGAGCTCGTCGAAGTCCGCAGGTCGGCAGTAGAGCGCCCTTCGACAGGCTCAGGGACCGTGACGGCCGGAGGTGCGTGCAGGAAGGTGGCGATCCGGCCGGCCGCGCCCCGGGAACCGGCGATCTGGGGGCCGAGCCGGGTGATCCGTTCCATCGGCTCGAGCAGGAACTGGGCCAGGCCGACGGCGGCCACGAGCTCGCCGATGCTGATCGCGCCGTCGAGCGCCAGTCGGCCGCCGAGCCAGGCCACCACCACCAGGAACAGCCCGGTCAGGGCGGTGGTCGCGCCCCGATGGCCGCCCTCCGCCGTCGCTGCGTGCAGCCGGGCCCGCAGCGCGGTCTGGCTGGCACGGGCGTACGCCGCAGCGGCGGCGGCCTCCGCGCCGATGCCCTTCACCACCCGTAGCCCGCTGACCAGGTCGGTGGCCGCCGATGTCGCCGCAGCCAGCGTGTCCTGCTCAGCCTCGGCCCGGCCCACCAGCGGACGAGCCAGCAGCTGGGAGACCAGCAGCACCATCGGCACTCCCACCACGACGGCCAGGGCCAGCACCGGCGAGGCGGAGAGCAGGACCGCGGTGCCCGCGACCAGGGCGGCGATCGAGCTGGTGATATTGGTGCCTGCGCTGACGTACTGAGCGGTCCGGTCGGCGTCCGAGCTGGCCAGCCCGACCTGCTCGCCGGGCCGTCCCGGAGCCCCTCCGGCCGCATCCAGCACCCGCGCGGCCACGCGTACCCGGAGGTCCCGGGCCGCCCGGAACCGGGCCCGGTCCAGGATCCAGTACCCGATGCTGCCGCAGCTGAGCAGGACGACGAACACGCCGACCACGACGGCGAGCCAGACCACCAGCGCCGAGCCGTTCCCAGTCCCAACGGCCCGATCCAGTGCCACGCCGACCACCACCGGCACGGCAGCCTCGGACAGCTGGTGCCCGATGGCCATCAGGGCCGCGGGAATCACGCCGCGCCGCTGCCCGCGGACCGCCCCGCGCAGCACGGCACCGGCGTCCGGCCCGGTTCCGGACCGGCTCAACGCCGAGCAAGAGGTCGATCAGCCATCCCGGGCCAGCGTGGCCTGCTCCGGCCCGTCAGGCAACCGCTTTCTCCAAGCGCGTAACCTCGAGCCCCGGTGTCGTATCGGGTCGCCGGGGTGCGTCCGTGGCCTGGGTCACCACAACCGAGACGCTCCTCACCAAAAGCAAATTTCACTAGCGGTCTCGGCCGACCCGATTTCCCGACGCGCGTTTCACGACCGCGCGGCGTGTCGGGCTTCGAGGCTTCGACTGGCGTCGCGTTCTCAGGTAGTGAGGTCGAGTAACATGACGTGCAGCCCGACGTAGCCCAGCTCGGGATGGCGGAACGCCCCCGGCACGGTGCCGATCACCACGAAACCCAGGGACTGCCAGAGCCGGCCGGCCGGCTGGTTGGTCTCCACCACGGCGTTGAACTGGATGCCGCGGAAGCCCTGCTCGCGGGCCCACTCCACCACGTGCTCGCCCAGACGACGGCCCACTCCGCGACCCGCCGCAGCCGGGCCCACCATGAAGCTGCCGGTGGCGATGTACGCACCGCGGCCGGGTCGATTCGGGCCCATGGTGGCGGTGCCGACGACCTGCCCGTCGAGCACGGCGACCACCACCCGGCCCTGACCCATCCAGACGGCCTCCGCCTCGGCGGACGAGAGCTCCTCGGGATAGGCGTAGGTCTGACCAGCGGCGGTGATCGCCGCAAAGATGGGATGGATGGCCGGCCAGTCGGTCGCGAGCGCCTCGCGGATCACCACGGTCATCGGTCCATCCTGGCCATTTCCATATTCACACGAAACCGGGGGCTGCGCGGCCCGATTCGCCTAGTGGCGAAACCCGTTGCGGATTGTCAGAGGGCCCTCGTAGCGTGAGCGGGTCAGATTGCCGAGGCCCCGAGCGATGAGTTGCCCGGATGAGCCGAGTCTGACCGTTCGGACTCGAGACCACCCACTCGCCCTCGCAGAGAAGGTTGCCTCACTCATGCCCACCACACCGCCCCGATCGGCTGCGCCGGCGGAGAAGCTGCCGTCCTCGACCCGGCGGATCATCGGCACCCTGCTGATCGCGGCCTTCGTGGTCATCCTCAACGAGACGATCATGGGCGTCGCCCTGCCCCGGTTGATGGAGGAGCTGTCGGTCAGCGCCCGCACCGGCCAGTGGCTGACCACCGCGTTCATGCTGACCATGGCGGTGGTCATCCCCACCACCGGTTTCCTGCTGCAGCGGATGTCGACGCGTACGGTCTTCGTGCTCGCGCTGAGCCTGTTCTCGGCGGGCACCCTGCTGGCCGCGGTGTCGCCCGGGTTCTGGCTGCTGCTGCCCGCCCGGATCGTGCAGGCCACGGGCACCGCGGTGATGATCCCGCTGCTGATGACGACGGTGCTTCGACTGGTCCCGGTCGAGCGCCGCGGCATCGTGATGGGCAACAT
>DATHBQ010000115.1:0-18058 GCA_035296105.1 Propionibacteriaceae bacterium
GTAGTAGTCGAGCTCCCGGATCGACTCCTCGATGTCGGCCAGCGCGCGGTGGGCCATGCCCTTCTCCGGCTTGGCGTAGAACACCCGCGGGTACCAGCGCCGGCACAGCTCCTTGATCGAGCTGACGTCGACCAGGCGGTAGTGCACGTGGTGCTCGAAGGTCGGCATGTCCCGGGCCAGGAAGGACCGATCGGTACCGATTGTGTTGCCGGCCAGGGGTGCCTTCCGCGGGTCGGGTACGAAGGAGCGGACATAGTCCAGGATCCGGGTCTCGGCCTCGGCCATCGCCATCCCGTCGTCGAGGGCGGCCAGCAGTCCCGACCCCCGGTGCATCTCGCGGACGAAGTCGCTCATGGTCTCCAGCGCGCTGCCGCTGGGCTTGATCACCAGGTCGACACCGTCGCCGAGGACGTTGAGGTCGGCGTCGGTCACCAGCGCCGCCACCTCGATCAGGGCGTCGGTGGTCAGGTCAAGACCGGTCATCTCACAGTCGACCCAGACCAGGAAGTCCCGCACCCCGCCACTCTAGAGGGCGTTGCGGCTCAGCGGTCGGGTGCGTACGCAGGGACCCACTTGATCAGCCAGGCCGATCCGACCAGAGTCAGCACGCCCATGGTCACCGCGGCGGCGGCCAGCGGGGCGAACGTGCTGACCGCACTGACGACCAGCGGGCCGCCGGCGCTGCCAAGGTCGTTGCACAGCCGCCACCCGCCGATGAACTGCGCCCGATCGGCCGCCGGCGCCGCATCGGCGCCGAGCGTCATCACCACCCCGGCGGAAATCCCGTTGCCCAGTCCCATCAGGGCGGCGACCGCCGTGACTCCCGGCGGCGCGTCGGTCAGCGGCAGCAGCAGAAAGCCCAGACCGAGCACGAGCATGGCCGGCACGGCCACGTACACCCGGCCGAACCGGTCCATGATCGCCCCACCCGGATAGAACAGCAGCATGTCGACCCCGGCGGAGATGCCGTAGATGAGGCTCACCGTGGCAGCGTCGATGCCCTGGGCGTCGGCCCACAGCGGCACGATCGACTGCCGGGTAGAGCGGGCGGCGGAGATGATCAGGACGCCGGTGCCCAGGGTGACCAGCACCCGGCGGTGCTCGGTCAGTACGGAGAACACCGAGCGGTGCGCCCGGTCGTTGGCGGCGTGGTCCTGGCGCTGCAGACGCGTCACGTCCGGCAACAAGGCACAGACCACGGCCGCTACGGCGCTGACGGCGGCAGCGAACGCGTACGCGGCGGAGATGCCCCAGCGGGAGACGAGTGCGGCGGCCATGAAGGGCCCGAGGAACAGGCCGACCCGGAAGGTGCCGCCCAGGGTGGCCATGCCGCGGGCCCGCAGGCTGACCGGGATCGCCTCGGTCAGGTAGGCCAGCCGGGCCAGGCTGAACACGGCGCCGGAGAGGCCGAAGGCGGCCACCGCGAGGGCCAGCATGAGCAGGTTCGGGGCCAAGAAGGCGCCGAGCATAGCCACGGCGTCCAGCAGGCAGGCCCCAACCAGCGCCCGCTTCTCCCCGATCCGCGCGGCCAGTGCGCCCGCCGGCAGGTCGCCGGCCAGCTGACTCAGCCCGATCAGCGCGACGAAGAAGGCGGCGAGCCCGACGCCGGCCCCGAGGTCACGAGCGGACAGGGCCACCAGTGGCAGGATCGCGCCCTGACCGATCGACACCAGCAGGGTCGGACCGTACGCGGGTACGGCGATGTCCCGCAGCCGGGCCGGCGCCGTCGGCAGCGGTCGTCCGCCTCCGCCGGTCGCCACGTCGGCCCAACCTACCGACCACGTCCGGTGATTAGACTCGCCCGAACGGCGTACGCCTTCGGCCCCGGTAGCTCAGTGGATAGAGCAGCAGCCTTCTAATCTGTCGCGCGTAGGTTCGACTCCTACCCGGGGCGCGAGCCGTTTCGACTGGTCGTATGACGTATGACGTTGGGTTGCTTGGAACTGCACTGGTTCTGCCGCACCGGTCCGACACCGACCATCCCCGAACCACCGCTGGCTGAAGCCGACGGTCCGTTCAGGCGGGATGGATTCGGCGTCCGCTGAGCTCGGTGAACGGGATCTCGCAATTCAACGTCCGTTCGCCGCCGGCCCGGGGCACCGGGGTCTGCGAGACATCGAGCATTCGGATCGCTGACGGTGACATCTCGGCCAGCTTGCCCACGATCAGCATCTTTCACGAGTCTTGTGAGCAAGGTGAGTTGTTTATCTACCGGAGCCGAAGTAATACGTGCCTGGTTCGCAAGGTCACGATGGCGCCGTCGGGGTTGCCGGCCAAGTGGGTACCACGTTGGCCGGCTCGATGAACGACGTGCTCTCGATGATCTTGAGGTACTCGCTCGTGGCCTCGTGGTGGTCGAGATGATTGAGGACAATGGCGACCTCCAGCATCTCGAGGCTGGCCTTTGCCTTTTGGGCGCGAGTCATGTGCTCGACGTAGTTCCTTGACGTGTGCAATTGCGTGGCAACGGCTGCGGTCAGTGAGCACACTGCGGCGACGGCACACAGGATCCGCCACGAGGGCGTCGACAAGGCGAAGACCTCGGTGAGCCAATCAGCCAGCCGTTTGCTGCCGACGTGGAGCACTACCTGCGAGCCGTCGGCGCCCGCCAGCAACCAAACGAGCAGACGCCGCCCGACCCCCGAGCCACGTCCTCTCGAGTGCTTTGTGGGTCCGAATCACTGTCAAGCGACGCACTACACGAACGTCAAATCGTTCGCCCCGATTCTAGTCACGTGAGATTGGCCGGTCGCGCGCCTATTACTGACTCGAATAACACAGACGCTGCGCCTCGACAGTGCGAAACTCGACCAAGGTTGCGCAGCCTGTTGTCGAGGTGGAGTCTGTCAGACAGATGGCCGACCTGGCCAGGTTCATGGTCGATATGGACTACTTGTCGTTTCTTGCCTAACCCGCCGAGGCCCTGAGGGTATGGGATCGAACCTGACGACGGCGCGCTTCTCAAAGCTCGAAATATCGGACGTGAGTTCGGCAGGTCAACTGCTGGCCGAAGCGTCCACTGGTCCTGGGTCGAGCGCACCGTGAGTAAACGGCGGGCAACGATCGCGGAGCCGGTCTAGCCGCGGGCGATGATGTGCTGTGCGACGTCGGCGGCCGGTCAATCGGCACGGCGAACCCGATGCCGATGTTTGTCGGAGCTCCGTCCGCCGAGGATGGCGATGGATGTGTCGATCCCGGCGAGCCGACCGCGATCACCGGCTGACCGATCCGGAGGTCGGAACTCAGGTTCAGGTCGGCCGCCGGCAGGTCGCCGCCGGCGGCGCGGAGCACGGCGATGTCGTTGCTCTCGTCGCTGCCCACCACCCTCGCCGATGAGGTCGGCCTGGACCGATGCCCAGCGACGGCTCCCTCCACCGAGGCGTTAGGGTGACGCCCAAAATAATCGCCGGCTGCGCACCTGGAGGTCTGTGTCATGAAGGCAGCCGTCCTGAGCGACCTCAACCGTCCACCCTCCTACGACGACTTCGTTGAACCCATGCCGGGCCCTGGTCGGGTCGTGATCACCGTGACCGCAGCCGGGGTGACCCACCTCGATCTGGCCAAGGCGTCCGGCGCCATCCATCCGGGACCTCCGACGGTGCCGTCGGTCGTGGGGACCCACGGCGTCGGCCGGCGGCCCGACGGGCAACGGGTGTTCTTCGACGGCTGTGTCGCCCCGTACGGGTCGTGGGGGGAGCAGACGCTCGTCGCCAGCCAGGAGCTTCTCGAGGTGGCCGACGGCGTCGATGACGCGGTGGCGGCCGCGCTCGGCACTGCGGGCCTGGCGGCCTGGTTGGCCCTCGACTGGCGGGCCCGCCTGCGGCCCGGGCAGACCGTTCTGGTCCTCGGTGCGACCGGTGCCCTGGGCTCAGTGGCGGTGCAGGTGGCGGCGATTCTGGGTGCCGCCCGGGTGGTGGCGGCCGCCCGGCCGGGAAGGCGTCTGGACCGGCTACGGGACCAGGGTGCCGACGCGGTCGTGGCCCTCGGCGACCTGACCACCGATCGGGCGGTCGCGGACCTGAGCCAGGAGTTCATCGCCGCCACCGGTTGGGCCGACGTGATCGTCGACCCGCTGTGGGGTCGGCCGGCACTGGCGGCCATGAAGGCCGCGGCACCCGGCGCCCGGCACGTACAGCTCGGTCAGATGGCCGGCGCGGAGCTGAGCGTGCCGGCGTCGATCATCCGCTCGGCGTTGCTCGACGTGCTCGGTCTGGCGACCTCCAACGCGCCGCTCGAGGTGCGCCGGGCCGGCTACCTCCGCCTGACCGAGCACGCGGCCCGGTGGGACGTGGTGGTGGACCTGGACCGGTTGCCGCTGTCCGAGGTGGCCTCGGCGTGGAGTCGGCAACGCGACGGGGCGGGCACCAAGCTGGTGCTCCTTCCGTAGTGCCGACCGGGCTGGAGGTCGCCGGGCAGCGGCGACTCACCGTCCGCGGGTGCGGCCGTCGTTGCTCCTGCGGTCCTCAGCCTCGGACGAGTCCTTGCCTCGGTGGAACCTCTGTTGCTTGGCTCGGTTGCCACAGATCTGCATCGAGCACCAGCGGCCCGTGCGGGACCGCGAGTGGTCGTAGAAGGCCCACTGGCAGGAGTCGTTGCTGCACGCCTTGAGCCGCGACCAGTGGCCCGTCGACTCGGCCGCCAGGACGGTGGACAGGAGCTGCCCAACCAGACCCGGAACCCCTTCGCCGAGGGACGTCCACGCCGCACTGGCCCGCCACAACGCGCGGAAGTCGCGCGACAACCAGGCACTGTCCAACCGGCCGAGCTGTCGATCGTGCGTGCCGCCCAGCTCCTGCCGTTCCTCGTCCTGCCCCTCGCTCTGGGGGTGCTGGTGGAGCGGCGGCCTCAACGCCGTCTGATGGTGCAGGCCGACCTTGGCCGCGGACTCGTTCTGCTGCTGGTTGCTGGGCTGGCCCTGACCGGCGCTCTGACCGTGCCGTCCTTGTCGCCCTTGTCGCCCTCCTCGGTGCCGGCACTGTCCTCTACAGCTTGGCCGACTTCTCCTACCTTCCACGGCTGCTGACCGCCGAGCAGCTGCCGGACGGCAATGCCCGCCTCACGGCCACCCAGTCCGCGCTCAGTGTCGGCGGCCAAGGACTGGGCGGTGCGCTCGTCCAGGTCCTCACCGCACCCTGGGCGGTCGTCGTGAACGGTGCCGCTTACGTCGGATCCGCGGCGTTCCTGAGAACGATCAGCACCCCGGACGACCGGCCCCGAACGACAGCGGAGTCCGGCCTCAGCGCGGCCTGGAGCGGGGTGCGGACGCTGTGGCGGCACAGGTAGGTCAGAGCCCTGGCCGCCGAAGCCACGGTCTGGAACCTCGGAAACGAGATCCTCATGCTGTCGGTCACGATCCTGGTGATCCGGACGTACGACCTCGGGCCGCTGGTGCTCGGTCTGGTGCTGATGGCCGGCGGTATCGGCGCCTTCGTCGGCAGTGCGCTCAGCGCCCGGCTGACCCGAGCAGTCGGATACGGACCCGGCCTCGTCGCCGCCCTGATCCTGGGCAACAGCGCACCCTTGGCGGTCATCATGTTCACGACCAGCGCCCCGTGGCGAGCGGCACTTCTGGCCGCCGCGTTCCTGGTGTCCGGTCTGGGAATCGGTGTCGCCAACTCTCAAGCCGTCACCGTGCGCCAGCTCTCGGTGCCGGAGCACCTTCGTAGCCGGGTCAATGCGGCCTACCGCCTGCTGTCGTGGGGGGCGCTCGCCTTCGGTGCCCTCGGGGCAGGCCAGCTGATCGCCGCCGTCGGTGCGCACCCGGCCGCGGTGGTCGGTGCGGCCGTCATGGCCAGCGCGACCATCCCCGTGGCGCTGTCCCCGGTCCGAGGCATGCGATCCACCGTCGAGGCGCACGACTAGCGGCCCGAGCCACCGGCGCGCCTCGACCGGGCTAGATCTCACCGAGCAGCCAGCGCACCGACCGCTGGACGAGCTCGACGTGGGCCACGCTCTCGTACGACCGCACGTCATGACCTAGTCCGTCGTAGACCACTCGGCCACGGCCGCTCTGTCTCGCCCAGGCCAGTGGGTGCCGCGTGCCCTCCAGCAGGTGCTCGCACAGCACAGTGACGTCGGGGCTGGTGGCCAGAAAGCTGTAGCGCTCGTCGAAAACCTGGAAGTCGTCGAGGTCGGCGACGATCGGATGGTCGCCGCGGCGGACCAGCACTCTGGCGAGGCTCTGTGGTGGGTGCATGGTGCGGCCGCGGATCCACTGTCCGCCGAGCAGCGTCGGCCACTCGGCCATCTCGGTCACGGACGTGGCACTGACGTGGACGCCGAGCAGCCCCCGGCCGGCCTCCAGGTGATCGGCCAGGCCCCGATACGCCGCCGCCAAGCGGTCAGCGGGACGAGGGTCGGTGGGGTTGCCGATGTTCACGACGAGCACGTCGCAGCGGCCGGGCGCGGCCAGCCCCGCCTCGACGTCCTCGGTGATCCGGGTCGTATGACCGAGGTCGTGCAGGATCTCGGCCAGGCGGCCCGAGGTCTGCGGGAAGCGGTGCCACGGGTCGCTGTAGGCGTCGGACCCACTGACGATCAGGATGTCAGCCACGATGGCGACGACCCACAGGACTCAGGTCGACAACTCCGACCCGCAAGGTCACCGTTCCTCCGCTCCACCGGCCGCCTAGTCCACGCCATCGAAGCGTAGGGCAGCCGCCGTTCGGGCCTTCGCCAACCAACGGGAACGGCTGGCTCCGGTTAGCGTCGGAGCGATCGGGTACCCAGGGGCAGAGGTCCCGTGGTGAGCGCTCGCGGCGGGGTTTCAGGCTCGAGGGGTGATGCAGTCCGCCCTTCGAGCCGCTATGACTTCTGCCGCGTCCATCAGGAGCGCGGCGAGCGACGGTGGTTGCCGTCGGTCGGCAACCGGGTCCTACCAAGCCGCCAACGGATCCAAGCATCCACCAGGTCCACGTCCTCGACGCGACCTCTGTCCCTGAGCATGCGCGCACCTCTACGACTTCACAGTCCGCGGACACAGGGCGGAGCCTCGATCGGCCGACAGTTTGGACAGCAGGCCGCGTGGCAACAACTACTCCGCCGACGACCGCACCGACTCCCCACTCGGCTCGGCGCGGACCGACGGTCAGCGCGGCCAGGGGCGATACCGATAGCCTGCGCGTATGGCCGACGTGAGGCTTCCCGGTGGGCCGACCCTGAGCTACCGGGAGTGGGGCCGCCCCGACGGTGCGGTCGTCCTGATGCTGCATGGCTTGACCTCCTCCGGTGCGACCTGGCGGCACGTCGCCCCGGCCCTCGGCGCGAACTTCCGGGTGATCGCCCTGGACGCGCGGGGTCACGGCGACAGCGAGTGGACGAAGGACTACTCCTTCGAGCTGATGGCCGACGATGTGGCCGGGTTCTGCGAGCAGATCGGCATCCTGGGCGCCATCGTGGTGGGCCACTCGATGGGCGGTGTGACTGCGTACGGGCTTGCTGCCCGCCGACCCGACCTCATCCGGCTGCTGGTCCTGGAGGAGATGCCCCCGCCCGATCCTGCCAAGCCAGCGCGGCCGTTGCCCAAGCAGCACGAGCCGGGGGACCGTCACGACTGGCGGGCCGTGATCGCCGTCCGCCGGTGGCGGAACGCCCCGCCGCGGGAGTGGTGGGACATGGCCGACCGAATCCCGGCGGAGACCCTGGTGATCAGTGGGTCGAAGAGCTACCTGCCGGCCAAGCGGTTGGAGGAGCTGAGCCATCGGCTGCCCAACGGCCGGTTCGCGTCGCTCGACCTCGGTCACGTCCCCCACGAGGAACGGCCGAGCGACTTCCTGCGCGTCGTGCAGCCGTTCATCGGCTACTTCGCCAAGTAGCACCGGATCACGCCCTTACGCCCACCTATTCTTGGCCGCATGTCCGCCCCGACCTCGGCCCTGGCGCCGACCCGAGGTGGGTCGGCCGCGCCAGAGCTGAAGAAGGCGTTCCGGCGTAACGCCCTGCCGCGCGACCCGAAGCCCGGCGAGCCCTACCCGAAGCGGCTGATCAGGAAGCCCCTGTTCTGGATCACGCTGGTCATGCTGGGTGTCTACGCCACCCTGCTGGTGCTGCTGTACCAGCAGACCGTTCCGGATCGCGAGGTGCCCGGCGGCATCCTTCCGGGACTGGGCACCGAGGCGGTGCCGATCGCCGCGAAGTACGCCGCGATCACCGCCATCCCGCTGTCGCTGCTGTTCCTGTGGGCCGACCGCTACCGGCCGCAGCGCTTCTGGGTCTGGCTGATGACCTTCGGCTGGGGCGCCTGCGTCGCCACCTTCGTGTCGGCGCAGATCAACACCTGGGCGGCGAGCCACCTGAGCATCATCGGCGACGGCGACCCGGCCACCGGCCCACGCGCGGCGATCTTCGTCGCCCCGTTCGTCGAGGAGGCCGCCAAGGGCACCGTGCTGTTCTGGCTGGTCATCCTGATGCGCTACCAGTGGGTCAGCCGGCTCAGCGGCATCGTGCTCGCCGGCCTGTCGGGCGCGGCCTTCGCCTTCACCGAGAACATCCTCTACTACGGCCGCGTCTACCGGTACGCCGCGCGGACCTTCGGCGAGGTCCCACCGCTGGAGGCCCTGCAGAGCCTGTTCATGCTCCGCGGGGTGCTGACGTTCTTCGGCCATCCGCTGTTCACCGCCATGATCGGGATCGGACTGGCGGTGGCGGTCCGGTCCAAGAGCAAGGTGGTCCGGGTGGTGGCCCCGCTGGCCGGCTTCTGCGCCGCGGCGTTCCTGCACATGGCCTTCAACACCACGGCCAGCCTGGTCTCCGGTCCCAGCCTGACGTTCATCTACATCGGGGTGGCCATCCCCGCACTCATCGGTCTGATCGTCTTCATCGTGCGGCAGCTGTTCCGCGAGGGCCGACTGATCCGGGAGCGGCTGACCGACTACGTCCGCGTCGGCTGGCTGGCCGAGTCCGACCCGGTCGCGCTGTCCCGGCTGCGCATCCGGCTGCGGGCGCTCTGGCACGCCGTCTTCCTCGGCCCGGACGCGTTCCTGGCCACCATCCGGCTGCAACGGGCGGTGACCGAGCTCGCCTACCTCCGGGACGCCATGACCCGCGGCATCGTCGACCAGACCGGCGTGGTGCGGGAGAAGACCCTCCTGGCGCGGATCCGGGCTGTCCACGACCAGGCGGTGGTCTCCCCGGAGGGGCGGGCGCCGTACCCGTCGTTGCGTCGGCGGCCCGCCGCGCTCCCCGGGTACGCGCCGGCCAGCTTCCCCGGCCCCGCCGGACTGGGCGGCAACTACCCCGCGCCGACCGCCTTCCCGGCGCCGACCAACGCTCCGGTGGGGGCGCCGTCAGCCAGTACGGCGCCGCTGGGGCAGACTGCTACCCAGTACTCAGAGGTCGACCCCAACTGGAAACCGCCGGGGGAGTAGGGAGCACAGTGCCCAAGGAACTTCGGCCTCGGGGCACCTTGTGACCGGCCGGCCGCTTTCCGCGGCGGATCGGGGTACGGCGACTCCCCTGGAGACCGCGCTGCTCGAGCTGCGGTCCGCCGTCGCGCCGGTCTCGCTGCCGCTGCCGCTTCCCGGCGCCGCCGAGCAGCGGCGGGCCGTCCGGGAGATCACCGCGCAGCTGGACGACTACGTCCTGCCCCGGCTGGCCACCATCGACGCGCCGCTGCTGGCGGTGGTCGGCGGGTCGACCGGTGCCGGGAAGTCCACGCTGGTCAACTCGCTGGTCCGGCGGCGGGTGACCGCTCCCGGGGTGATCCGGCCCACCACCCGGGCGCCGGTGCTGGTGCACCACAGCGCCGACGCTCATTGGTTCGCCGACGACCGGATCCTCCCCGGACTGGCCCGTTCCACCGGCAGCGGCCAGGACGCACGCTCGCTGCGGCTGGTGGTCGACGACTCGATGCCACCGGGACTGGCGCTGCTCGATGCCCCTGACATCGACTCCGTCGTCGCGGAGAACCGGCAGCTGGCCGCCCAGCTGCTGGCTGCCGCGGACCTGTGGTTGTTCGTCACCTCGGCTGCCCGCTACGCCGACGCCGTGCCCTGGGACTTCCTGATCTCCGCCGCAGAGCGCAGCGCTGCCGTCGCCGTGGTGCTGGACCGGGTGCCGCCGCGGGCGATCGCGGACATTCCGCCACACCTGGGCCAGATGATGAGTGAGCGCGGACTCGGCGACTCGGTGCTGTTCGCCGTCCCGGAGACCGCCGTGGACGCCGAGGGGCTGCTGCCGGTCGCCGCGGTGCAGCCGATCCGCGGCTGGTTGGCCGCGCTGGCCGCCGATCGGACCAGCCGGGCGCGGGTGGTGCACCAGACCCTGGACGGGGCGATCCGCGCGCTTGTGGGCCGGGCGCCACAGCTCGCCCAGGCGGTGGAGGAGCAGGTCGAGGTCATCGCCCAGCTCCGAGCCGAGGTGGACAAGTCCTACGCCGAGGCGGTGCGCACGGTGAGCGTGCAGACCGCCGACGGGACCCTGCTGCGCGGTGAGGTGCTGGCCCGCTGGCACGAGTTCGTCGGGACGGGCGAGTTCTTCCGCGCTCTGGAGCAGAAGGTCGGCTGGTTGCGGGACCGGGTGGTGGCCGCCTTCCGGGGCGAGCCGCCCGAGACGCGCAACCTCAAGGTCGCGGTCGAGTCGGGACTGGAGTCGCTGCTCCGGGATGAGGCGGACGCCGCCGCCGAACGAGCCGAGGCGTCCTGGCAGGCCCACGCCGCCGGGCGGGAGCTGATTGGGAACAGCCCGGTGGACCTCGCCCGCTCCTCGCCCGACTTCCCGCGGGCGGCCGAGCGGGCGATCCGCGACTGGCAGGGCGCGGTACTGGACCTGGTCGCGGACGAGGGCATGACCAAGCGGTCCCGGGCCCGGTTCCTGGCCCTCGGAGTGAACGGGGTCGGGGTGGCCCTGATGATCGTGGTCTTCGCCCACACCGGTGGGCTCGTCGGAGCGGAGGTCGGCGTGGCCGGAGGGACCGCCGTGCTCGCCCAGCGGGTGTTGGAGGCGGTGTTCGGCGACCAGGCGATCCGGCGGCTGGCCCAGATTGCGAAGGACGATCTCGACGCGCGGGTCCAGGCCCTGATGTCGACCGAGCTGCTGCGCTACCACCAGGTGCTCGACGCGCTCGCCGTGCAGTCCGACCAGGCGGAGCGGCTGCGCCAAACCGCCGTCGCGGTGGACCGGGCGCGGGCGGACGGCCTGCCCGAGGCCTCAGCCGGTGCGCTGGAGCGGGGCCGGGAGGAGAGCGCGCTGCCGGCGGCTGAGGAGCGGCGCTCGCTCCAAGGCCCGCGCGTGTCCCAGGTTCCCGCGCTGGGGACCGGCGACGTCGACGACATCGTCGACGCCGAGCTGGTCGAGGCGCCACGCGAGGAGTACCGCTGATGGCGGGCCGCGCCCTGGCGCTGCTGAAGCGCAGCGACCCTGCGGTTGACCTGGTCGGCGATCTCAAGGCGCTGACCGAGGCCATCGAGCTGTGCGAGGACCGGGTGCCGGACGACGTGCTGGCTGAGGCGCGGCGGGTCGTCGAGCAGGCCGACCGGCGGCTGACCCTGTCCGGCAGCGCCACCGTGGTGGCCCTGGCCGGGGCCACCGGCTCCGGCAAGTCGAGCATGTTCAACGCCCTGTCGGGGACCGACCTGGCCACCGTCGGCGTACGCCGGCCCACCACCGCACACGCGATGGCCGCCACCTGGGGCGAGGACGCAGCGGCCGACCTGCTGGACTGGCTGAAGATCCCGAGACGGCACGCGCTCGAACGGGATCCGCAGAACGCCGAGGCGTTGGACGGGCTGGTGCTGCTGGACCTGCCCGACCACGACTCCACCGAACGCCAGCACCGGATGGAGGTCGACCGGCTGGTGCAGCTGGTCGACATGCTGATCTGGGTGGTCGACCCGCAGAAGTACGCCGACGCGGCCCTGCACGACCGCTACCTGATCCCGCTCGCCTCGCACACCGGCGTCATGATGATCGTCCTGAACCAGGCGGACCGGCTGGCGCCGGAGGAGCGGGCGCTGGCCCTGAAGGATCTGCGCGGACTGCTGGACCGCGAGGGGCTGCAGGGAGTGGACATCCTCGCGGTCTCGGCAACGACCGGCGAGGGGCTGGACGCGCTGCGGGAGCGGCTGGCCCGTCGAATCGCCGACAAGCAGACGGCGGCCCGTCGACTTGCGGCCGACGTCGCGGTGGCCGGCCAGAAGCTGCGGGCGGCCAGCGGCACGGCCGAGGTGACGCCGCTCAGCCGGTCGACGGTCAGCACGCTGACCAGCCAGATCGCCGAGGCGGCCGGCGTGCCGGTGGTGACCGACGCGGTCGGCCAGGCCTGGCGGCTGCGCGGCGGGCTGGCCACCGGCTGGCCGGTGCTGGCCTGGATCGCGAAGTTCAAGCCGGACCCGCTGCGGCGGTTGCACCTGGACCGGCTGGGCGCTGGTCGCAAGCGGCCGGAGATCGACCCGGCCTCGGTGGGGCGTACGTCGTTGCCGGCCCGGACCGGGGTGCAGAAAGCCCGGGTGGACACCGCGCTGCGGACCCTGGCCGACCAGGCGGCCGCGGGCCTGTCCCGCGGCTGGTCCGACGCGATCCGGCGGGCGACCCGATCGGGCCAGGACACCTTGCCGGACCGGGTGGACCGGGCGATTGCGACGACCGACCTGGACCTGTCCGGGCACCGTCGTTGGTGGCAGGCAGTCCGGGTGCTGCAGTGGCTGCTGGTGGCCGGGGTGGTCGCCGGGCTGGGCTGGCTGGCAGCGGCCTTCGTGCTGGCCTACCTCCAGCTGCCGCCGCTGCCCGAGGTGCGCTGGTGGGGCTTCCCGGCGCCGACGGTGCTGGTCGTCGGCGGGGTGCTGGCCGGGCTGCTGGTGGCCGGCCTGTCCCGGATCGGTATCGAGGTGGGCGCCCGCCGGCGCAGCGCCCGCGCCCGCCAGGTGCTGCGCGCAGCGATCGCCACGGTGACCGGCGAGCTTGTGGTCGCTCCGGTCCGCGCCGAGCAGGAACGCTACGAGCAGGCCCGGAAGGCCTTGGAGCGCGTCACCGGGTGACGCCCGGCCGGGGCCACGTTGCGCACCGAACGGCGCGAGACGTGCCGCGTCGGCCCGCGTCGGCTCTCGTTTGGCACCGATCGGCGCGAAACGGGCCGCCTGGGCCGGCATCGGCTCGTTTCGCACCGGAAGCGCAACAACGTACGGCCGGGCCGTGAGCGCCGGTTGTCCACAGCTCGCCGCCAGCCGTTGGCGTTGTCCACAGATTTCGCCGACCCCGGTCGATCCGGCTCGTCGTCGGCATCCTTACGCCGAACATCCACTTGGCTTGAGGAGGAGCGATGGAAGCACTCGTCCAGATGACGGGGCACGTCGGCACGGAGGTCGACATCCGTGGAAACGGGAGCGTGACGGCGTTTCGGCTGGCCTGTACGCCGCGGGTCCGGGGCAAGGACGGTGAGTACAGCGACGGCAACACCACCTGGATCGACGTGACCTGCTTCCGATCGCTGGCCGCGAACGTCGCCGCGAGTGTGCGCAAGGGCGACCCGGTGATCGTGATCGGCAGGCTCCGGACCAGCGTCTGGACCAAGGACGGTCAGACCCGGGAGCGGCTGGGGCTGGAGGCCGAAGCGGTCGGCCACGACCTCTCCCGCGGTACGGCGATCTTCCGGAAGTCGGTCCGGCAGAGCGCTGAGCCGGCCGACGCCGACGAGCCACCCGAGGAGTTCGACCAGGCGGGGCTGAACGCCGAGGAGCGGCGGGCGGCGCAGGCGGACGAGGCGGCGCGCTCGATCCGCGCCGCCTGAGGACGAGGCTCACCGCCACGCGGTGCCGAGGTGGCCAGAGCCGCCCGAGGACGGCCCCGGCGGTCCATGCTGACCGCGTCGATGGGTCGAGGGGACCTCGGGCGAGGCCCGGTTCCGATCCGCGATCGGGACCGCGGCCAGTCGGTGGCGCACCATCGTGGCCGGGCTGCTTACGCGCTGGCTGTCGGTGGTGCGTCACCCCCTGGCCGCTGGCGGCCGGGAACCTCTTGTGGCGCGGGCTGGCATACTTGACCGGCGCTGGTGCCCAGGTCAGGGCCCGGCAGCCGCCCCATCACTCCTGAAGCAAGAGGTCGCGTCCGTTCATGCCTGAGTTCATCTACTCCATGCACAACGTCCGCAAGGCGTTGGGCGACAAGGTCGTGCTGGACAACGTCACCCTGTCGTTCTATCCCGGCGCGAAGATCGGGGTGGTCGGTCCCAACGGAACCGGCAAGTCCACCCTGCTGAAGCTGATGGCCGGGCTGGAGAAGCCCAGCAACGGCGATGCCAACCTGGCCAAGGACGCGAGCGTCGGCATCCTGCTGCAGGAGCCGCCGCTGACCGAGGGCAAGACGGTGCTCGAGAACGTCGAGGAGGCCGTTGCCCACATCAAGGGTCTGCAGGCCCGGATGGACGAGCTCGGGATGGCCATGGCCGAGCCGGACGCCGACTTCGACGCGCTGATGGCGGAGATGGGCGAGGTGCAGACCGAGCTCGACAACCGCAACGCCTGGGACATCGACTCCCAGCTCGAGCAGGCGATGGATGCGCTGCGCTGTCCGCCGCCCGACGCGATGGTGGACGTGCTCTCCGGTGGTGAGCGGCGCCGGGTGGCGCTCTGCAAACTGCTGCTGCAGCAGCCGGACCTGCTGCTGCTGGATGAGCCGACCAACCATCTCGACGCCGAGTCGGTGCACTGGCTGGAGGGCCACCTCAAGGCCTACCCGGGTGCCGTGCTGGCGGTCACCCACGACCGGTACTTCCTGGACAACGTGGCCGAGTGGATCCTGGAGCTGGACCGCGGTCGCACCCACCCCTACGAGGGCAACTACTCGACGTACCTGACCACCAAGCGGTCGCGGCTGCAGGTCGAGGGCCGGCGGGACGCCAAGCGGGCCAAGATCCTGGAGCGCGAGCTGGAATGGGCCCGGTCCAACCCCAAGGCGCGGCAGGCCAAGAGCAAGGCGCGTCTCGCCCGCTACGAGGAGATGGCGGCCGAGGCCGAGCGCAACCGCAAGCTGGACTTCGAGGAGATCAACATCCCGGCCGGGCCGCGCCTGGGCAGCAACGTGCTGGACGCCTCGAAGCTGGTGAAGGGCTTCGGCGACCGGCTGCTGTTCGACGGGCTGAGCTTCTCGCTGCCGCGGGCGGGCATCGTCGGCGTGGTCGGGCCCAACGGCGTCGGCAAGTCGACCCTGTTCCGGATGATCGTGGGCGAGGAGACGCCGGACTCCGGTGAGCTCCGGATCGGTGAGACGGTGCGGATCTCCTACGTCGACCAGGGCCGCAGCGGCCTGGATCCCAAGAAGAACGTCTGGGAGCTGGTGTCCGACGGGCTGGACTTCATCAAGGTCGGCAGCTTCGAGATGCCGTCACGGGCCTACGTCGCGTCCTTCGGCTTCAAGGGGCCGGACCAGCAGAAGCCGGCCGGCGTGCTGTCCGGCGGCGAGCGGAACCGGCTCAACCTCGCGCTGACCCTGAAGATGGGCGGCAACCTGCTGCTGCTCGACGAGCCGACCAACGACCTCGACGTGGAGACCCTGCAGTCCCTGGAGGATGCGCTCCTCGACTTCCCGGGCTGCGCCGTGGTGATCTCCCACGACCGGTGGTTCCTGGACCGGGTCGCCACCCACATCCTGGCCTGGGAGGGCGACGACGAGGAGCAGGCGAAGTGGTTCTGGTACGAGGGCAACTTCGCCGACTACGAGGCCAACAAGATCGCCAGACTCGGCGCCGAGGCAGCGCGGCCGCACCGGGCCACCCACCGACGACTCACGAGGGCGTGATCTGCCGATGGGTGAGGTTCCGGGCGAGGACCTGCCGGGCCGGACCACGCCGGAGGGCGTGGACGACGCGACGGTGGAGGCTCTGGGGAAGCTGTCCGAGGCGTTGGAGACCTGCGAGCGGGCTCGCGGCCACCTGTACACCTTCCACCAGCTGACCGGGTCGTCGGACATCCAGCTGAACGGCGCGGTTGAGGCCCTCCGCAAGGCCGGCCACACCGAGCTGGCGGATCGGATCGACCGTGAGCTGGTAGGCCGCAACGTGCTGCCCGGCCACTGGACCTTCCAGATCATGGAGGAGTACGACGACACCTACTGGTCGCTGTTCCGAGAGCTCGAGCGCACCGCCCGGGAGCAGCTGGCCGGCGGCGTACGCCACCTCTACGAGGCGCGGCTCAAGCAGTCCGAGCGCTCGGCCGGCCTCGAGGGGCACTCCGCGCACCCGTGACCGAGCCGGAGGGCGACGACGCCCTCTGGGCGCCCTATGACGGGATGGGCCACCACTTCGCCCAGCACGCCGAGGACAGCGCCTACAACGCGCACTACGACCGACCGGCGGTGCTGGCCGCAGTCGGTCCGGTCCGCGGGCTCCGGGTACTCGATGCCGGCTGTGGTCCTGGTATCTACGCCGATGCCCTGCTGCGGTCCGGCGCCGAGGTCAGCGGGTTCGACGCCAGCGCCGTCATGGTCGAGCTGGCCCGGCGGCGACTGGGCACCCGCGCCGACCTCCAGGTGGCGGTCCTCGGCCGGCGGTTGCCGTACCCGGATGGCGTCTTCGACCGGGCGGTCTGTGCCCTGGCCATCCATTACGTCGCCGACCGGTCCGCGGCCTTTTGCGAGCTCTTCCGGGTGCTGCGGCGCGGAGGAGTCCTGGTCGTGTCCACCCAGCACCCCACGGCCGACTGGCTGCGCAAGGGTGGCTCCTACTTCGACCGCGTCCTGGAGACCGACGTCTGGGAGTCGCCCGACGGTCCACAGGAGGTCCGGTTCTGGCGGGAGCCGCTGTCCAGCCTGTGCGCGGCCGCGACCGGCGCCGGCTTCGTCATCGAGCGGCTCGACGAACCGCGGCCGGCCCCGGGTATGCGCGACCGTCATCCCGAGGACTTCGCCACGTTGGAGCGTGAGCCGGGCTTCCTGGTGCTGCGGCTGCGCAAGCTCGTCACCTCAAACGGGGGCTAGACCGGATCCGTCACCAGCGGTTGATAGGTCCGACGCCGCCTCCACCGCCGTGACCACCTGGGTCAGCGGCCGGTCGGTGCTGATCTCCACCGTGGCCGAGCGGCGGAGCAGGGGCTCGACGTCCTGCAGATCGGTCAGGATCCGCGCCCGTTCACGCTCGTCCTTGCCGAACGGGTTCGTCGACCGCGTCTCGATGCGGCTGAGCAGGACCTCGCGTGGTGCGCTCAGCAGCACGACCGCCGCGAACCGGTCATAGAACCTCACCTGGTTGGCGGCGCACCCCGCTAGGAACAGGTAACCCGCCCGCGGCTCGGCCAGCAGCTGGGCAACGACATCCTCCCGCCAGAGCTGCTCCGTTCCGGAGCCGTCGGCCGTCGGGACCTGTTCGCTCCAGGCCTCGTCGTCGCAGTCCACCACGCGATGACCACGTTGGGCGAGCTCGGCGAGCACCGTCGACTTGCCGACGCCCGACATGCCGGTGATCAGCACGGCCGTCATGTCAGCCACGTTACCTGGACGGTCCGGTGCCAGGATCGTGGCGTGAAGCTGCCGGTGCCTCCCGCGCTACCCATCCGCACCGCCCGGCTGGTGCTGCGGCCGTTCACGGCTGGGGACCGGGATCCGCTGCACGCGTTCCACTCCGATCCGGAGGCGGTGCGCTACGTGCCGTATCCGCCGCGCACCCGGGAGCAGGTGGCCGAGGTGCTGCTGCGCAAGGCGGCCAACACCGAGCTGCGGCAGGACGGTGACCTCCTGGAGCTGGCCGTCGTTCGCGCGGATGACCAGACCCTCATCGGCGA
The DNA here is from genome assembly GCA_035296105.1 of Propionibacteriaceae bacterium. GTDB lineage: Bacteria > Actinomycetota > Actinomycetes > Propionibacteriales > Propionibacteriaceae > Microlunatus. The sequence continues at coordinate 17,703 of DATHBQ010000115.1, forward strand.
CGTGCTGCTGGCCCTGCGCTCGGTGGAGCACCAGACGCTCGAGGTGGGCTACATCTTCGCGCCCGCCGCCGGAGGCCGGGGCTACGCCACCGAGACGGTCCGCGCCCTGGTCGACCTGGCCTTCTTCTCCATCGGGGCCCGACGGGTCGTCGCCCGCGTCGACGACCGCAACCGACGCTCGGCCGTCCTGCTCGAGCGGCTCGGGTTCCGGCTCGAGGCCCACCTGATCGAGAACGAGTGGTTCAAGGGCGAGCTGTCGAGCGAGCTGGGCTACGCCGTGCTGTCCCGCGAGTGGTCGCCGCCGGAGCTTGGACAAGAAGCAGCTCGGCCAGGGTGACCGCCTCTCGTCCGGCCAG
>DATHBQ010000116.1:0-10579 GCA_035296105.1 Propionibacteriaceae bacterium
GGAGGCGGCGGTATGAGCAGCAACGGACAGGCGGCGCCGACCCCCACCAAGGCGCCGGAGCGGCCCAAGTACGGGCCGCAGGGCGGCGGCATGGGCCGGATGATGGGCCCCGGCCAGGTCACCGGCGAGAAGTCGCTCAACTTCCTGCCCTCGTTCAAGCGGCTGCTCGGGCACCTGGCGCCGGAGCGGCTGGTGCTCGTGGGCGTCGTCGTGCTGGCGGTGGTCGGCATTGCGTTCAATGTCGTCGGGCCGCTGCTGCTGGGCCGGGCCACCGACGTGATCTTCACGGGCGCGGTCGGGGCCAGCCTGCCGGCCGGGCTCACCAAGGAGCAGGCGGTCGCCGAGCTCCGGGCGGACGGCAACAACACCCTGGCCGACCTGGTCTCACGGCTCGACGTGGTGCCCGGTCAGGGCATCGACTTCGGCGCGCTCGGCCGGATCCTGCTGCTCGCCCTCGCCCTCTACGTCGTGGCCTCGCTGTTCATGTTGTGGCAGGGCTACCTGCTCAACGGCGCGGTGCAGCGTTCGGTCTACCGGCTGCGCAACCAGGTCGAGGCCAAGATCAACCGGCTGCCGCTGTCCTACTTCGACCGGCAGACCCGCGGCGAGCTGCTGAGCCGGGTGACCAACGACATCGACAACGTGGCCCAGGCGCTGCAGCAGACGTTGAGCCAACTGCTCACCTCGCTGCTCACCGTGATCGGGGTGACGGCGATGATGCTGGTCGTCTCGCCGCTGCTGTCGGCCATCGCCCTGATCACCATCCCGGTGTCGATCCTGGTCACTGCAGTGATCGGCAAGCGGTCGCAGCGGCTGTTCATGGCCCAATGGAAGGCGACCGGCGAGCTCAACTCGCACATCGAGGAGGCGTTCACCGGTCACTCGCTGGTCAAGGTGTTCGGCCGGCAGCGCGAGGTCGAGGCAGAGTTCGCGAGCCGCAACGACCAGCTGTTCCGGTCGGGCTTCGGCGCCCAGTTCGTCTCCGGGCTGATCATGCCCACCATGTTCTTCATCGGGAACCTGAACTACGTGGTCATCGCCGTGGTCGGCGGCCTGCGGGTGGCCAGCGGCACGATGAACCTCGGTGACGTCCAGGCGTTCATCCAGTACACCCGGATGTTCACCCAGCCGCTGACCCAGCTGGGCTCGATGGCCAGCCTGCTGCAGTCGGGGGTGGCCTCGGCCGAGCGGGTGTTCGAGGTGCTGGACGAGGAGGAGGAGTCGAGGGAGGTCGCCGGCGTCCTGCCGCCGACCCGCGGCCGGGTGGCGTTCGAGAACGTGTCCTTCGCGTACGAGAAGGACCGGCGAGACATGATCAAGGGGGACGACCCCCTGGAACCCCCGTACAAGCCGTGGGGGATCACCAACCTCTCGCTGGTCGCCGAACCCGGCAGCACGGTGGCCATCGTCGGCCCCACCGGGGCCGGCAAGACCACGCTGGTCAACCTGGTGATGCGCTTCTACGAGCTGGACGGCGGACGGATCACCCTGGACGGGGTGGACATCGCGAGCGTGCCGCGGTCCTCCCTGCGCAGCGAGATCGGCATGGTGCTGCAGGACACCTGGCTGTTCCACGGCACCATCTGGGCCAACATCGCCTACGGGCGGCCGGACGCGACCGAGGCGGAGATCCAGGCCGCGGCCGAGGCGACGTACGTGGACCGCTTCGTGCACGCCCTGCCCGGTGGCTACGAGACGGTGATCGACGAGGAGGGCAGCAACGTCAGCGCGGGCGAGAAGCAGCTGATCACCATCGCCCGCGCCTTTCTGGCTGATCCGGCGCTGCTGATCCTGGACGAGGCGACCAGCTCGGTGGACACCCGGACCGAGGTGCTGGTGCAGCGCGCGATGGCCAAGCTGCGCTCGGACCGGACCAGCTTCGTCATCGCGCACCGGCTGTCCACCATCCGCGACGCCGACGTGATCCTGGTGATGGAGGCCGGCCAGATCGTCGAGCAGGGCTCCCACGAGGAGCTGCTCGAGGCCCGCGGCGCCTACTTCGAGCTCTACTGCTCCCAGTTCGCCGCGGCCATCGAGGCCGCCTGAGCCAGGCAAGGACCCGCCAGTCGAGGCCCTTCGCAGGCGGTCCGGCGTAGGCAAGCGGACCGAACATCGACTGGCGGGAGACTTCGTGTGGACTAGCGGTTCGGCAGCACGAACTCCAGCCGGAGGGCAGTGCCGCGAGCGCCCATCAGGCAGGTACCGGCCAGGTCGCACGTCGCGGAGGCGAACATCACTTCCCGATGACCCATGGCGAGGCTCAGTCGACCCTCGTCGTCGACCGCCATCCGCTCACCCGTCGGGTTGGTCTCGGTGTCGACCGCGAGCAGCCACTCACCGGTGGTCAGGTCGACCACACCGCGTGCGCCGTAATCGTGCGTCCCGGCCACGAACCGACCGTTCGGCGAAAAGGCGCCGAGGTCCCAGCCACACCCGGTCCAGATCGGCTCGGCCGTCGCCGCCTTCACTACGACCTGGCAGCCGTCCCGGTCGGTCACGACGAGCCGATCAGACACCGGATCGCCAGCCACGACCGCCTGCCACTGGGAGTGGCCTTTCTGGCTGGTCAGACCGCCCCGCAGGTCGCGGGCGTCCACCCGGACTACCTGTCCGCCGTTCTCGACCCACAGCGCGTCAGCCGTCGCGACCATCCGCGCCGTCCGGAACACCGGGTCGTCCGGAGTCACGTAGGCCCGGTCCGGGGTGATCAGCACCGGACCTCCGTCGGTACGCAGCATGGCCGAACCGGCAGGGCCAGGTTCTAGACCGCGGATCTCGCCCGGCTTCGCGGGCACGGGCACCGGCTCGGCCGAAACGTTGACTCGGACCTCACGATCCGTCCGGCTCAGCCAGGCGTACCCCGAACCGAACTCGACCACCGTTCCGAACTGATCTGATCCCATCTCGTCGAGCGGGATGCCCATGGGCGACCAGATCGTCTCGTCCCGGACAGTGCTGACGTACGGATCCGGGCCGGGCCCTCGATAGAACGGATCGAGGATGACGGTGAGCGGTCCGCTTCGACTGTTCGTCGACGCGCTCGGCTTGTTGACCGGCACCCGGTCCCCGTCGGTCTGGCGTGATGCCGTCCATGCCGCCCCCGGAACAACCAGCAGCAGTACCATCGCCATCGCCACTCCGGCGACTCGGCGGCGACGTATCCGCTGGCCCAGTGCGATGCTGTGCTGCGCCAGTCCCGGCACCTCGTCGGGAAGGGGTCGACAACGCAGCTGCTCGGCCAGCTGCTGCTCGAAGAGGTCGGTCATCGCCCGCTCCGATCCTTGAGTGCCAGCTTGAGCTTGGCTATGGCGCGCGACGTGTGGGTCTTGACCGAACCGGTGGAGCAGCCCATCGCCTCCGCCGTCTGGGTCACGCTGAGGTCGGCGTAGTACCGCAGCGCGATCACCGCCCGCTGCCGAGCCGGCAGGGCCTGGACCAGGGCCCAGGTCTGGTCATCCGCCGGGCCCTCCGGCTGAACGGTGTCCGGAAGCGAGTCGGTCGACCGCTCGCGTCGCTTCCACGCCCGCCGCCACAGGCTCGCGTTCTCGTTGACGATGATGCGGTGCACGTAGGCCAGTGGGTTCTGGCCGGGCGCGCCGATCGTGGACCACTTGAGGTAGGCCCGAGCGAGTGCCGTCTGCACGAGGTCCTCCGCGGTGTGGGCATCGCCAGCCACCAGTTGGGCGAAGGCGAGCAGCGAGCGCTGGTAGTCGTCGACCCAGGTCGCGAAGTCCATCGCGGCGGTCGACAAGATCTCCACCGAGCGCGGCGCGGTCGCGACCCCGGCTGTGGCGGGGTCACCTCCCTGTCGTTGCACGCTCATAGTTCAAGAACGCCTTCGGGCTGGCCCCTGGTTGACAGCGCTCCCGCCCGACGACTGCGCTGCTGTCTCCTACCGTGTCACGACGCGGAAAGTGAGGTTCATCCGTTCGCCGACCGGACGGGTGGTCTTGGGCACGGCGTGCGCGTAGTCCCGCTGCGACTCGTCCCGCATCACCAGCAGGTCACCCTCGCCGAGATCCCAGGTCCAGCGTTCCCGGGTCTGGCGGTGCCGCAGCACGAAGCGCCGCCGGGCGCCGAGGCTGATCGAGGCGATCGTCGGCTCCGGTCCCAGCTCCGGCTCGTCGTCGCTGTGGAACCCCATCGAGTCCGACCCGTCCCGGTAGAGGTTGGCCAGGCAGGAGTTGAAGCCGACCCGCAGCTCGGTCCGCAGCCGTTCCCGCAGCGCGGCCAGGGCCGGCGGCCATGGCTTCGGCTCGTTGACCACGCCCGAGTACGCGTATGCGACGTCGCCCATCCACGCGGTCAGCCGGGGCGTCGGCACCGTTCGGCCGAACAGGCTGATCTCGTGCCGCTCCCAGCCGATCTCGGCGCTCAGCTGGTCGAGCAGTGCCTCGTGGTCCGGCACCCAGCCCGACCGGTACTCCACGCAACCCGGCGTCGTTCTCACCTCAATAGGCGAACCGGGAGGCGACCAGCCGGTTCAGCCGGCGGTGCCGATGGCGGAAGTAGGCGTACGCGAAGAGCCAGGCCGGCACGGTCAGCAGGCCGGCGCGCACCTCGACCTCGTCGGTGTAGCGGGTCATCCCGTAGTAGTCCTCGAGGTGGATCCTGTGGTCCCAGACCTTCATCAGGTCGCCATAGCCGGCATCGTGCAAGACCAGGCCCGGACCTTCTTCCGGCCCCAACTGCAGGTCCAGGGTGTGCTCCCCGATCGGCAGGAGCACGCCGAGCATCAGCCGCGTCCGGTAGCGGCCGGCGGCGAAGCGCTCGGGGAGCGTCGGCGGATCCACCGCCACGACGTGCAGCATCGGCCAGGAGATCCAGTTGAGCAGCATCGGCTTGGCGAGCTCGGGCGCCAGCCGGGCGACCGAGCACGGCAGCAGGGACGTGCGCCGGAGCCGCATGCGGCCACCGTAGTGCAGGCCGAGAGGAGGGCGGCCGGTCAACGGCATGCCGTGATCATTTGCCGGCCCGACGGAGGATGGGACCGTGCACATGCGCGACCGGACGGCGGCGGAGGCGGCCACAACGCGCTGGGCCGGGCTCGCCGGACTGATCGCCGGTCTCGCCGGGCTGGGTATCGCCGGCGTGACCAGCGGGATAACCGGACCGGGCGGGAACCCGGTCACCGCGGTCGGCGAGCTGGTCATCGAGCTGCTGCCGGCTCCCCTGGTCAACTTCGGCAAGGAGACGCTGGGCTTCGCCGACAAGCCGGTCCTGCTGGCGCTGATCGTCGTGGCCGTACTGCTGCTCTGCGGCCTGGCCGGGCGGCTGGAGTACCGCCGTCGGTTGGCCGGGGCGTTCGTCTTCGCCGGAATCGCCGTGCTCGGTCTGCTCGGGGTGAGCGCCCAACCCGGCATCACGCTCATCGGATATCTCCCCACGGTGCTCGGTGGCGTGTTCGGCTATCTCATCCTGGGCGCCCTGCGGGACCGGCTGCGGGGGTGGCGGGCGGCGTCGACCGCCGACCCGTTGGACCGCCGCCGCTTCCTGACCTGGATCCTGGCCACCGGCGCTGCGGCGACCGCGGCCACGATCGGTGGCCAGCTGCTGGCCCGGGCAACCTCCGCCGTACAGACCGCCCGCGAGCGGCTCCAGCTGCCGGCGGCGGCCAAGCCCGCTCCGCCGGTCCCGGCCGGGGCCGATCTCGGCCTGCCGGAGCTGACGCCGTACGTCACCGACAACGACAACTTCTACCGGATCGACACCGCCCTGCAGGTCCCGGTGATCGACCCGGCCGACTGGTCGCTGACCATCACCGGGATGGTCGACAACCCCTTCACCCTGGACTACGCCACGCTGGCCGCCAAGCCGCTGGTCGAGCACATGGTCACCCTGACCTGCGTCTCCAACGAGGTCGGCGGCGACCTGGCCGGCAACGCCCTCTGGCTGGGGTTCCCGCTCCGCGAGCTGCTCGCCGAGGCCCGCCCGCAGCGGGGTGCTGACATGGTGCTGTCCACCAGCGATGACGGCTGGACGGCCGGCACGCCGCTGGAGGTGCTGACCGATCCCGACCGCCAGGCGCTGCTGGCCATCGGCATGAACGGCGCTCCGCTGCCGATCGAGCACGGGTTTCCGGTCCGCATGGTCGTGCCCGGCCTGTACGGCTACGTCTCGGCCACCAAGTGGGTGACCGAGCTCAAGGTGACCACCTTCGCCGCCGACCAGGGCTACTGGACCCCGCTCGGCTGGTCGGCCCGAGGCCCGATCAAGATCGCGTCGCGGATCGACCGACCCGGCGGACGCAAGCTCGACCCGGGACCGGTGGTCGTGGCCGGAGTGGCCTGGGCGCAGCACACCGGGATCGCCGCGGTCGAGGTGCAGGTCGACGGCGGTCCGTGGCAGCGGGCCCGACTGGCTGAGACGGTCGGACCCGACACCTGGCGACAGTGGGTGTTCGACTGGGCGGCGGCCAGCGGCGACCACACGCTCAGTGTCCGGGCCATCGACACCAACGGCGACCTGCAGGTGGCCGCATCAGCTCCGCCCGCTCCGGACGGGGCCACCGGCTACCACTCGATCTCAGTGCGCGTCCGCTGACGTTGCCGTCATCCGCTCGATTCCGATCGAGTGGAGCGAGCCGGCCGCTGACCGGCCGTGCGTTAAGTTCAGGGCGTGCGGATCGGAGTGGCCCGGGAGAGGGTGCCGGGCGAGGCCCGGGTCGCGCTGGTCCCCGAGGTGGTCGGCAAGCTGAGGACGGCTGGCTACCAGATCGCGGTCGAGCCGGACGCCGGCCGGCTGGCCCTGCTGCCGGACGAGGCGTACGCCGCCGCCGGGGTGGCGGTCACCGAGAGCGCACTGCTCGAGGCCGACGTCGTGGTCAGCGTGCAACCGCTGGCCGAGGCGGTCCTCCGGTCCGTCCCGCGGGGCGCGGCGACCATCTCCTTCTACCCAACGGCGGCCCGGGCCGCCGACCTGGCCCTGCGCCAGGAGCGGGGGCTGCTCACCTTCGGCATGGAGTTCGTGCCCCGGATCTCCCGCGCCCAGTCGATGGACGCGCTGAGCAGCCAGTCCCTCGTCGCGGGCTACCGGGCCGCGATCGTGGCGGCCGGGCGGCTACGGCAGTTCTTCCCGCTGAGCATGACCGCGGCCGGCACCGTTCCGCCGGCCCAGGTCGTGGTGCTCGGCGCCGGCGTGGCCGGCCTGCAGGCGATCGCCACCTGTCGCCGGCTGGGCGCGGTGGTCAAGGGCTACGACGTACGCGCCGCCGCCGCCGAGGAGATCCGCTCGATGGGGGCGCAGGCGATCGAGCTAGACCTGCCCACGCTGGAGGGTGCGGGCGGGTATGCCCGGGAGATGACCGAGGAGCGGGCGGCCCGGCAGCGGGAGCTGCTCACCCCGTACATCGCTGCCGCCGACGCGCTGATCACGACCGCCGCGGTCCCGGGGCGGCAGGCTCCCGTGCTGGTCACGGCGGACATGGTCAAGCAGATGAAGCCCGGCTCGGTGGTGGTGGACCTGGCCGCGGAGTCGGGCGGCAATGTCGAGGGCGTGGCGGCCGGCGACGTACGCCACGTCCAGGGCGTCCAGCTGTGGGGCGGGGCCAACGTGCCCAGCCAGATGCCCGGCCCGGCCAGCCGGCTCTACGCCCAGAACGTCACCAACGTGGTCCTGCTGATGACCCGGGAGCAGAAGTTCGACCCCGACTACGCCGACGAGATCGTGGCGGCAATGTTGATGCGCCCTGAGCCTGTCGAAGGAATGCGGCCTGAGCCTGTCGAAGGCTCTTCGACAAGCTCAGGGCACATCGACTCGACAGGCTCAGACCCTAGAGAGGGAGCACGCCCGTGAGCGAGGCCATCATCTGGTTGACCATCTTCGTGCTGGCCGTGTTCGTCGGCGTCGAGGTGATCTCCAAGGTCTCCTCCACCCTGCACACCCCACTGATGTCGGGCGCCAACGCCATCCACGGCGTCATCCTGATCGGGGCGATCCTGGTCGCCGGGGCCGCGCAGTCCACCGCGGTGCTGGCCCTGGCCCTGGTCGCGGTGGTGCTGGCGGCGATCAACATGGTCGGCGGCTTCGTGGTCACCGACCGGATGCTGGGGATGTTCCGACCCAAGCGGCTGGAGTCGCGGTCGGCCAAGGAGCTGGAGCGGTGAGCACTCCGGTCTGGGCCCAGCTCGGCTACCTGGTCGCCGCCGTCGCCTTCATCGTCGCCCTCAAGGGCCTGTCCTCCCCGCGTACGGCGCGCCGGGGCAACCTGATCGGGGCGGCCGGGGCGGTGCTGGCCACGGTGATCGTGTTCGCCGCCACGCCGCTGGACAACCTGGTGCCGATCCTGATCGCGCTGGCCATCGGCACCGCGGTCGGCGCGGTCGGCGCGTACCGGGTGCAGATGACCCAGATGCCGCAGCTGGTGGCGCTGTTCAACGGGGTCGGCGGCGGAGCGGCGGCCATCGTCGCCCTGATCGAGCTGGACCAGATCCTGTCTCGGATGACCGCTGGCGACCTGCCGGACGGGGCGGCGCCCGAGCCGTTCAGCCTGGCCGTCACGGCGTTCACGTTGCTGGTTGGGGCGGCCAGCTTCACCGGGTCGATGGTCACCTTCCTCAAGCTTCAGGAGCTGATGACCACCCGACCGGTCACCTTCCCGGGCTACCCGATCGCGTACGCCGTCGCGTTGCTCGCGGCGATCGGCCTGGCCGTCGCGCTCGTGATCAGCCCCGGGCTGGCCCTCGGCGTGCTGCTGATCCTGGTCGGCGGCGCCCTCGGCGTACTCCTGGTCCTGCCGGTCGGTGGTGCCGACGTGCCGATCGTGATCTCGCTGCTGAACGCCTTCACCGGTCTCACCGTGGCAGCCAGCGGCTACCTGCTGGAGAACACGCTGCTGCTGGTCGCCGGCACCCTGGTCGGCTCGGCCGGCACGCTGCTCACCCGGCTGATGGCCAACGCCATGGGCCGCTCGCTGTTCAGCACCCTGTTCGGCGCGCTCAAGGGCGGCTCCACCCAGGGCTCGACCCAGCTCAGCGACCGGCCGGTCAAGGCCGCCGGCGCCGAGGACGTGGCCATCCTGCTCGCGTACGCCGAGCGGGTGATCATCGTGCCGGGCTACGGCCTGGCGGTGGCCCAGGCCCAGCACGCGCTGAAGCAGCTGGTCGACGTGCTGCTCGAGCGCGGGGCGAAGGTCGACTACGCCATCCATCCCGTGGCCGGCCGCATGCCCGGACACATGAACGTGCTGCTCGCCGAGGCCCAGGTGCCCTACGAGCAGCTCAAGGAGATGGACGACATCAACCCCGAGTTCAAGCAGGCCGACGTGGTACTGGTGGTCGGCGCCAACGACGTGGTCAACCCTGCGGCCGAGACCACGCCCGGCGCACCGATCTACGGGATGCCGATCCTGCACGCCAACCAGGCCCGCCAGGTGGTCTTCATGAAGCGGTCGATGCGGCCCGGCTTCGCCGGCATCGAGAACGAGCTGCTGTACGAGCCGACGACCACGCTGCTGTTCGGCGACGCCAAGGACACCATGGGCAAGCTGCTGGCCGAGGTGAAGGCGCTTCGGGTCTAGGCATAGTCCTGCCTTCCACGCTGCCTAGATTGGGCGGGAGTCCACTCCGGCCTGCGGAGGCAGCCCCATGTACATCCCCGCCCACTTCGCCGCGTCGCCCGACGACGTGCGCGCGCTGCTGACCAGCCACACCGCCGCGGACCTGGTCACCTCGACCGGGACCGGCCTCCTGGCCAGCACACTGCCGCTGATCTTCGACCCGGATGCCGGCGAGCACGGCGCGCTGCGCGGGCACCTGGCCCGCAACAACCCGCAGTGGTCGACACCGGCGCGTGGCGAGTCGCTGGTGATCCTGCGCGGATCCGACGCCTACATCACGCCTACCTGGTACGCCGCCAAGGCCCGGCACGGCCGGGTGGTCCCGACCTGGAACTACACCGTCGCGCACGTCTACGGGAACCTGGTGATCCACGACGACCCGGACTGGCTGGACGCCCACGTCCGCCGCCTCACCGAGCAGCACGAGGCGGCGGAGCCGCACCCGTGGTCGGTCGACGACGCGCCTGACCGCTACATCCGCGGCCAGCTCCGGGCCATCGTCGGGCTCGAGCTGGTGATCACCCGGGTGGAGGCCAAGCTGAAGCTCAGCCAGAACCGCGGGGACGACGACGTCGAGGGCGTCGTCGCCGGGCTGCACCGCCGCGGCGACCACCGCAGCGCCGACGCTGTGGCGGCCGCCCGTCGAGATAGGAAGAGCTAACCGGTTCGTTCGACCAGGAAGCGGGCCACGGCCGGGGTGACCACCGCTGGGTCCGCGTTGTGGTCCTGGCCCGGAAGGACCTCCATCGACCCGGCCGGGAGCAGCTCGGCCAGCTGACGCCCTACCTCGAGCATGAACGGCGGACTGGCGCTGCCGACCAGGACCAGGGTCGGCTGGCTGACCCGGCGGGCCAGGTCGACCGGGATGACGCCACCGTTCCGGTCGTCCATGACTGCCGAGTCGTACGCCAGGGTGGGCGCCAGGGCGACCATCTCCGGTGAGCGCTTGACCTGCTGGGCGATCTCCTCGGGAGCCCCGACCCGGCGGACGAACTCCGCGACCGCCTCGGCCGGCTCGCCTCG
>DATHBQ010000117.1:0-14857 GCA_035296105.1 Propionibacteriaceae bacterium
CCACGACGACCTGGCTGTAGGCCACCGCCGCCGCACCGTGCTTGCCCGGGATCTTGCGGGTGCCGGCTAACCCCCGTTCCAGCTGAGTCCGGAGCTCCTCGGCGGATGGCATCGCCTCCACCGCCTTGACCAGCAGGTCGAGCTGGTCCTGGAGCCCCCGCAGCTCGTGCAGCACGGCGGCGGAGTTGGCCCCGACGATCTGCTCCCACAGCCGGGGGTCGCTGGCGGCGATCCGGGTCACGTCCCGCAGCCCGGTCCCGGCCAGCATCAGGTCGCCCTCGGGCACCGTGGTCAGGTGCCCGGCCATCAGCACTGACAGCAGGTGCGGCAGGTGTGACACCCGGGCCACCGCGGCGTCGTGGTCGTCCACGTCCATCACCACCGGCCGGGCGCCACACGCCCGGACCGCGGCCTCCACCCGGGCGACCGCGGCCGGGTCGGAGCGGCGGTGCGGGGTGACGACCCAGGTGCGGTCGGTGAACAGGTCCGCGCGGGCGGTGAGCGGCCCCGAATGCTGCGAGCCGGCCATCGGGTGCGAGCCGACGTAGCGGGTAAGGTCGACCGCCCGCCGCCACAGCGCGTCCAGCACGCCGGCCTTGACCGAGCCGACGTCGGTGACGGTGGCCCGCGGGTACGCCTCGAGGCTCTCGGCGACCACGCCGGCGATCGCGTCGGGCGGCACGGCGACGACGACGAGCTGGACGCTCTCCGGCTCCGCCGGCTCCACGGTCCCCGCGCCCAGCCCGGCCGCCACCAGGGCGTGGCTGACCTGGCGATCCTGCAGGTGCACCGGGTAGCCCGCGGTGGTCAGCGCGCAGCCGATGGAGGCGCCGATCAGTCCGGCGCCCACCACGACGGCGACCGTCGGCCCATCGACAGGCTCAGGGCGCAGGCCGCCAAGCTGAGGGCGCGGGCCCGGAGTCACGGGCTCTCGCCGACCACGGTCTCCGGGACGGCCGGCTCGGGCGGCAGCTGCGGCGCGACCTCGTGGCCGGGATCGTCGGGCGTCGCCTCGTCGCGCAGCAGTGCGGCCAGCCGCTCACCCGCGATCCGGCGGAACTTGCGGGGAAGGGCGCGCGTCCGGTCCAGGATCGCCACCTCCAGAGCGTCCACCTCGAGCTGACGCGGGGTGGCGTTGGGCCCGCCGTCCGCGCCGAGCGCCTGTACGGCCAGCTTGGCCGCGGCGGCCAGGCTCAGGCCGGGCGCGTAGCCGCGGCCCACGACCTCAGAGATCACGTCCGCCGAGCCGCCCATCACCGCGAAGTTCTCCTCGTCGGCCACCGACCCGTCATAGGTCAGCCGGTAGATCTGGTCCTGAGCCGGCGTCGGCCCCAGCTCGGCCACGATGATCTCCACCTCGTACGGCTTCTCGCCGCCGGAGGAGAAGATCGTGCCGAGCAGCTGGGCGTACGCGTTGGCCAGACCGCGCCCGGTGACGTCGGTCCGGTCGTAGCTGTAGCCGCGGAAGTCGGCGTAGCGGATCCCGGCCATCCGCAGGTTCTCGAACTCGTTGTACCGGCCGACGGCGGCGAAGCCGATCCGGTCGTAGATCTCACTGACCTTGTGCAGCGCCTGGGACCGGTTCTCGGCCAGGAACAGGATGCCGTCGGCGTAGTGCAGCACCACGACCGATCGGCCGCGGGCGATCCCCTTCCGGGCGAAGTCCGCCCGGTCCTTCATCTGCTGCTCGGGCGCGACGTAGAACGGCATGCTCATGACGGGGCGCCCTCTCGACGAGGCTCAGGCAAGCGGGGCTCCTGGACCGTCCGGCCGCTCGTTCCGGCTCTGCATCATGTCCGCGACCATCTCGGCGACCTGGCTCTCGCTGACCCGCTGCACGCCGTCAGCGGTGGCGACCAGCACCACGGGGAAGATCTTGCGGGTCAGGTCCGGTCCGCCGGTGGCCGAGTCGTCGTCGGCCGCGTCGTACAGCGCCTGGATCACCGCCATGGTGGCCTCGTCGGCCCCGAAGTCGGGGCGATAGAGCTTCTTCAGGGACCCGCGGGCGAACACCGAGCCCGAGCCGACCGAGAAGAACGCGTGCTCCTCGTACTTGCCGCCGGTGGCGTCGTAGGAGAAGATCCGTCCCTGCTCGGCGGCGAGGTCCCAGCCGGCGAACAACGGCACCACGACGAGTCCCTGCATCGCCATGCCGAGGTTCATCCGGATCAGGGTGGCCAGCCGGTTGGCCTTGCCGACCAGCGACAGCGGCGCGCCCTCGAGCTTCTCGTAGTGCTCGAGCTCGACCTGGAACAGGCCGACCAGCTCGACCGCGATGCCGGCCGCACCGGCGATACCGATGATGGAGAACTCATCGGCCGGGAAGACCTTCTCGATGTCGCGCTGCGCGATGACGTTGCCCATCGTGGCGCGCCGGTCGCCGGCCATCACGACACCGCTGGGGAAGGTGGCCGCCACGATGGTGGTGCCGTGGGCGGTCAGCTCGCCGACCCCGGCAACGGCGGTCCCAGGCGAAGGCAGCACGTCAGGCGCGACCCGGCGGACGAAGTCGTTGAACGACGAGGAGCCGACGCGGAGGTACTCCCCGGTCAGCTCAGCGGCCTGGATCCGATCCCTCACTGCCCGCCCTTCTGCACGAAGGAGCGGACGAACTCCTCGGCGTTGACCTCCAGGACGTCATCGATCTCGTCGAGCAGCGAGTCCACCTCGGAGTCGAGCTCGGCCTTGTGCCCGGCGTCGGCGGGTGCGAGCTCCTCCACCTCGCGGTCCTCGGTACGCCGCACTTTGCGGTGACTCTGCTCTGACTCAGCCATTGCTGCTCCTGTCCTTGCGGGCCTTAAGCGTAGCCAACGCCTCCGACGAGCGGACTCAGGTTCTCGCGGCGGTCCTTCAGCGGCCGAGGGCCGCGAACAGGTCCGTGACGGTGTTGCACTCGGCGATCATCTGGCCGACCTGCTCACGGGTGCCGCGCAGCGGGTCGAGCAGCGGGATCCGCTGCAGGGCCGGCCGGTCCGGTACGTCGAAGATCACCGAGTCCCAGGACGCCGCGACCACGCTGGAGCCGAACTTCTCCATCACCTTGCCGCGGAAGTAGGCCCGGGTGTCCTCCGGCGGTGAGGTCCGGGCGCGCTCGATGTCGTCGTCGCTGACCAGCCGTCGCATCTTGCCCTTGGCCACCAGAGCTCGGTAGAGGCTGCGCCGTGGGTCGACATCGGCGTACTGCAGGTCGATCAGGGCCAGCTTGGGGGCGGCCCAGTCCAGCCCGTCGCGCTGCCGGTAGGACTCCATCAGCTTCAGCTTGGCCACCCAGTCGAGCTGGTCGGCCAGGCTGAAGAGGTCGCTGCGCAGTGCGTCCAGGCAGTCCTGCCACCGGGTGAAGATGTCCTTGGCCTCGATCCGGGCCGCTTCGGTCAGGTCGCCGGCCATCCGCTCGTAGTGCTGCCGGCAGGCCTCGAGGTAGGCCTCCTGGACGTCGACGGGTGAGAAGGACCGGCCGTCGGCAAGCAGGACCGGCTGCGTGCAGCTGAGGTCGTGGCTGACCGCGCGCATCGCGCTCACCGGGGTGTCCAGGCGCAGCTCGCTGCCCAACTCGCCGGCCTCGATCACCCGGAGCACCCAGGCGGCCGACCCGACCTTGAGGTAGGTGGCGATCTCGGACAGGTTCGCGTCACCGGTGATCACGTGCAGCCGGCGGTGCCGGCTGGCGTCGGCGTGGGGCTCGTCCCGGGTGTTGATGATGGGCCGGTTCAGGGTGGTCTCCAGTCCGACCTCGGCCTCGAAGAAGTCGGCACGCTGGCTGATCTGAAATCCGGGCTGCTGGCTGGCCTGGCCGATGCCGACCCGTCCCGCACCGGTGATCACCTGGCGGGTGACCAGGTAGGCGGTGAACTGGGTGACCACTCGGTCGAACGGCGTGCTGCGCTGCAGCAGGTAGTTCTCGTGGGTCCCGTAGGAGGCGCCTTTGCCGTCGGTGTTGTTCTTGTACAGCCGGACCGAGCGGCCCAGGGACTGGGTCGCCCGCTGCGCGGCGATGGCCATCACCGCGTCGCCCGCCTTGTCGTAGCGCACCGCGTCCAGGGCGGAGGTCACCTCGGGACCGGAGTACTCCGGGTGGGCGTGGTCGACGTAGAGGCGGGCGCCGTTGGTCAGGATCACGTTGGCCATGCCCAGGTCGCTGTCGGTCAGCTGGTCGGGGTGGGCCGCCGCCCGGGAGATCTCGTAGCCACGGATGTCCCGCAGCGGCGTCTCGGTCTCGTAGTCCCAGCCCGCCGGCTGACCCGCCACCGAGTGTCCGTACGCCTTGACCACGTGGTTGGACAGCTGCATGGGGTGCAGGTCGTCATCGACATAGCCCGCGCTCAGCGCCCCGGTGAGCGCCGGAGAGCCGGGTGCGAGGGCGCTGATGCCGTACTCGGTCTCGATGCCGAAGACGTGGGTCGCCCGACGGGGCGACACGACCTCGGGGTCCGGGGTCGGGGTCGGCTCAGCGCTGGTCGACATGCCTCTCAGCGTAATCTGGCCGCCGTGCGGATCTGGATGGCGAGCGTGGCGGACGGCGCGGCGATCGTGCTCTTCGCCGCCGTCGGCCGGCTCAGCCACGCCGAGGGCGTGACCCCGCTCGGCGTCCTCGATGTCGCCTGGCCGTTCCTGGCCGGCGGAGCGCTCGGGACCCTCGCCGGCCGGATCTGGCGCCGTCCGGAGTCGCTGCCGTCCGGGGCGTACGTGTGGGCCGGGACGCTGGTCGGCGGCATGCTGCTCCGGGCTCTGACCGGCGGCGGCGTCCAGGTCTCGTTCGTGGTCGTCGCCGGTGTCGTGCTGGCGGTCCTGCAACTCGGTTGGCGGGCAGTCGCGCAGCTGGCCCGTCGACAGGCTCGGGGCACAGCCGCGCGCTGACGCCTACAGGTACTGGCCGGTGTTGGTGACCGTGTCGATCGACCGGCCCGGCTGAGTGCCCTGCTTGGAGCTGATCAGGGTCCGGATGAAGACGATCCGCTCGCCCTTCTTGCCCGAGATCTTGGCCCAGTCGTCGGGGTTGGTGGTGTTCGGCAGGTCCTCGTTCTCGGCGAACTCGTCCAGGCAGGCCTGGAGCAGGTGCCCTATCCGCAGGCCCCGGGCGCCGGTGTCCAGCAGATCCTTGATGGCCATCTTCTTGGCCCGGTCGACGATGTTCTGGATCATCGCGCCGGAGTTGAAGTCCTTGAAGTACAGGACCTCCTTGTCGCCGCCGGCGTAGGTGACCTCGAGGAACTGGTTCTCCTCCGACTCCTCGTACATCCGCAGCACCGTGCGGTCGATCATCGCCTGCACGCAGGCCTCCCGGTCCTGGTCGAACTCGGCCAGGTCCTCGCGGTGCAACGGCAGCGTCGGCGTCAGGTACTTGCTGAAGATCTCCCGCGCCGCCTCGGCGTCCGGCCGCTCGATCTTGATCTTGACGTCCAGCCGGCCGGGCCGCAGGATCGCCGGGTCGATCATGTCCTCGCGGTTCGAGGCACCGATGATGATGACGTTGTCCAGGCCCTCGACGCCGTCGATCTCGCTCAGCAGCTGGGGCACGATGGTGTTCTCGACGTCGGAGCTGACGCCCGACCCACGGGTGCGGAAGAGCGAGTCCATCTCGTCGAAGAACACGATCACCGGCATGCCGTCGCTGGCCTTGTCCCGGGCCCGCTGGAAGACCAGGCGGATGTGCCGCTCGGTCTCGCCGACGTACTTGTTGAGCAGCTCGGGGCCCTTGATGTTGAGGAAGAAGCTGCGCCCCTCCTCACCGGTCCGCTCGGTGACCTTCTTGGCCAGCGAGTTGGCCACCGCCTTGGCGATCAGCGTCTTCCCGCAGCCGGGCGGGCCGTAGAGCAGGATGCCCTTCGGGGCCTTGAGCTCGTGCTCGGCGAACAGGTCCTTGTGCAGGAACGGCAGCTCGACCGCGTCGCGGATCGCCTCGATCTGGCTGCCCAGGCCGCCGATCACCGTGTAGTCGATGTCCGGCACCTCCTCCAGCACCAGCTCCTCGACGTCCAGCTTGGGGATCCGCTCGTAGGCGAAGTGCACCCGGCGGTCGATCAGCAGCGAGTCCCCGGAGCGCAGGTTCTGCTCCTTGAGCCGATGGGCCAGCCGGACCACGCTCTCCTCGTCCCCGTGCCCGATCACCAGGCCGCGGTCGCCGTCCTCCAGCACCTCCTTGAGCAGCACCACCTCGCCGACCTCGTCGAACTCGAGCACGTCGACGACGTTCATCGCCTCGTTGACCATCACCTCCTTGCCGGGGATGAGGGCCTCCTGGTCGACGTCGGGGCTGACGCTGACCCGCATCTTGCGGCCGGAGGTGTAGATGTCGGCCGTGTGCTCCTCGGCCGGCGCCAGGAACACCCCGAAGCTCGCCGGCGGCTGGGCCAGCCGGTCGACCTCGCTCTTCAGCGAGATGATCTGATCGCGGGCCTCGCGCAGGGTTGCGGCGAGCCGCTCGTTGTTGGACGCGGTCGTCCGGGCGTCCGAGCGTGCGTCGGCCAACCGGCGTTCCAGCATCGCGATGTCGTGCGGGTGCGAGGAGACCCGCTCCCGCAGGCGGTCGAGCTCGTCGGTGAGCGCGTTGATCTGGGCTCTCAGTGTCTCGCGGTCCTCGTAGCCCCCGCGATCATGCATCGGTCCGGACATCAGGCACCTCCTCCACGAAAACCCTACCTGGGCTCGGGACGTGGTCCTGAGTAATCCTCCCCGTAGGCCCCCGGCGCTGGGCGACGTTTGCGTAACGGTGTGGTGACGCCTGGTGCCAGCCGCCGGGCGATGACCAGGAACCCGGTGTGCCCGACCATGTCATGTCGCGGGCGTACGGCGAGGCCCTCGGCGTGCCAAGCGCGGACCAGCGTCTCGGTCGACTCCGGCTCGGTGAACCCGCCCTGGACCCGCAGCGTCTCCACCAGCCGGCCGAGCTGGGTGGTGGTCGCTACGTAGGCGGCGAGCAGCCCGCCGGGCTCCAGCACGCCGGCCAGGGCCTCGACGCACTCCCACGGCGCCAGCATGTCCAGCACCGCCCGGTCGACCGGCTCGTCGGTCAGCCCCCCGACCAGGTCGGTGGGCCGCAGGTCCCAGGCGGGGTGGGCACGGCCGAAGAACGCCTCCACGTTGCGCCGGGCGACGGCGGCGAAGTCCTCGCGGCGCTCGTAGGAGGTCACCCGACCGTGCTCGCCGACGGCCCGGAGCAGGTAGCAGGTCAGCGCCCCCGAGCCGGCGCCAGCCTCGACCACCCGGGCGCCGGGAAAGATGTCGGCCTCGACCAGGATCCGGGCGGCGTCCTTGGGGTAGACGACGGCCGCCCCGCGGGGCATGGTCACGGTGAACTCGTTCAGCAGCGGCCGCAGGGCCAGGAACGCCGTGCCGCCGGCCGAGGTGACAACGACCCCCTCCGGACCGGCGATCAGGTCGTCGTGGCGCACCGCGCCCTTGGTGGTGTGGAAGGCGCCACCCGGCGCCAGGACGACCGAGTGGCGGCGGCCCTTGGGGTCGGTCAGGGTGATCCGCTCCCCCGGCTCTAGCGGTCCGCGACGGACCCCGGCGGGCGCTCCGGGCGGCTCAACCACCGCTGATGCCCCACAGCCCCAGCTGCCAGCCCGGCCCGAAGGAGCGGGCGCTCACCTCGACCCCGGTCCGGGCGTAGAGGTACTCGTCGGACTGGCTGATCGGCAGCATGACCAGGTCCACCGCGCTCTGCCGCTGCAGCACGGCCAGCAGCCGATCAGCCACGGCCGGGTTGGTGGTCCCGCGAAACTGGGTCTCCACCCGGGCCAGCGTCGCGGCCGCCTCGGGCAGGGGCGCGTCCAGGTAGGGCTGCAGCCAGGCCAGGGCGGTGGCCGTCCAGGCCTTGCGGTCCAACAGCTGGAGGTCGGCACCGGCCTCACCCGGGGCGAGCTTGACGCTCAGCCCGCCGGTGTCCTCCAGCCGGGTGCGGAGCTGCACCGCGAGGTCCCGTCCGCTCGGGATGGTCGGGTCGTAGCCCAGGGTCAGGTTGATCCGGGTCTTCCAGGTCACCTTGGGCGTCGCCTTCCCGCCCAGCGGGAAGGTCGGCGTATGGCCGCCGACACCGGCCGGCACCAGCGAGGCGGAGGTCCGGTCCCCCTGCAGAGCCAGCGCGATGGCGGTGCGCAGCGGCTTGTTCAGCCGGGCCCGGGACGCCGGCGACCACCGGAGCTGCAGGACGCGTAGCCCGGTCAGCACGGTCGGTCGGTAGCCGCTCTCCGTCTGCTCCTCGGCGCTCTGCTGGACCTGCTGTTGCAGCCGGGTGATGGCGGCCGCGTCCAGTCCGCGCCAGACCACCTCCACCGTGCCCTTGGTCATCGCGTCCTCGATGCTCGCGGAGTCGGCGACCGTGCGGAAGACCAGTGATTCGAGGCGGGCCGGCGTACGGCCGACGTAGTCCTCGTGGCGGGCCAGCAGCACCTCGGCCGCGGAGAACTTCCCGACCAGGAACGGACCCGACCCGACCACGGAGTCCTTCGACTCGCGGATGCGGTCGGCGTCGTACACCTCGGCGTCGACGATGGAGGCCGCGGGCGAGGCGAGCGCCCAGCCGAACTGGGTGTCGGGCTGGGCGAGCAGGAAGCGGACGGTCAGCTCGTCCGGCGTCTCGATCCGGCGCAACGAAGACCTCAGCAGCGGGGCCGAGGAACCCGGAACGTCCAGCCGCATGGCCCGCTCGATGCTGAACTTGACGTCCTCGGAGGTCAGCAGGTGGCCGTTGTGGAACGTCATCTCTTCGTTCAGTGTGCAGGTGTACGTGGTCGCGGTGGTGAACAGGCACTCGCGGGCGGCGTCGGGTTTGAGCACCGACTCGCCGGGGTCGGCCGTCATCAGCCGCTGGAACGCGTTGTAGGCGAGCACCGCGGAGGAGGCGTCGGTCATCGCGGCCGGGTCCACCACGCGGATCGGGTCGGTGGTCAGGACGGTGAACGGGCGCTGGGTGCTTCCCGGCGTGGACGGGGTCGGTGATGGGGTGTTGCCGGGCGTCCGGCAGCCGGCCAGGGCGAGAGCGGCCAGCAGCAGGAGGGCCGCGACGAGGCACCGGTCACGCCGGATCATCGGCGTCCTCCACCAGCCGGGCCAGGGCCGCGACATCGAGCTCGGCGAGCGAGCCGACATGGACCCGGCGGGGCGCAGCCGACACCGCCACCTTGTTGGGGATCGCGACCACCACCGCGCCGGCCGCGTTGCCGGCCCGCGCGCCGGTCTCGGAGTCCTCGAGCACCACGCAGTGCCGGGCGTCCACGCCGAGGGCATGGCAGGCGCGCTCGTACGGCTCCGGATGCGGCTTGCCGTTGGTGACCTCGTCACCGGCGACCGACACCTGGAAGGTGTCCTGCGGCAGCCGGGCCAGTGCGGCGTCGAGCAGGATGCGGTAGGACGCCGACACCAGAGCGCAGGGCACGCCGGCGGCCCGGAGCCCGGTCAGCAGCTCGAACGCGCCCGGACGCCACGGCATCGGCCCGTTGGTGACCCGGTCGACGACGTAGTTGATCAGCCAGTTCACCACCCACTCTGGGGTCAGGTCGGGCCGGCCGATCGTGTTGAGGATGTAGGCGCCCGAGTCCAGCAGCGAGTTGCCGACGAGCTGGTGCGCATGCTCGACCGACCAGGAACCGCCGAGCTGGCCGACGAGCTCGAACTCGCCTTCGATCCAGATCGGCTCGGTGTCGGCCAGCGTCCCGTCGAAGTCCCACAGGGCAGCGGCCAAGGACGCGGTGGTGTCGCTCATGGCCCGGCCATTCTCGCCCACCGCCGCGTGGGAGGCGAACCGGTGTCATGAGGTGGGGCTGGTCTCCACCACGTCCTTGAGCCGGGCCAGGCCCTTCTCGAAGTCCGGACCGATCATCTTGTCCATGCTGGTGAACAGGCCCATCACCTTGGTGGCCAGCGTCTTCGGGCCGACCATCGACCAGCGCACCCGGGTGCGGTCCGGTCCTTCCGGGGTGAGGAAGAAGTGGATGGTGTTGGCCGACTTGAACGGCTTCTCGAAGTCCAGCGCGATCCGGACCTCCTTCGGTGCCTCGGCATGGGTGATCTGCATGCTGCCCCGCCCCGCCTTGCGGTTCCCCGACCACGCGTACCCGGCGCCGACGCCCGACTCCGCCCCGGTGAAGCTGCGTACCTGGGCCGGGTCCAGGTCCTCCCACGGCGACCAGTTGAGCCAGGCCCGGAAGTCGACCAGCCGGTCGTAGATGGCCTGCGGGTCGGCCGCGATGGTGGTCGACCGCTCGACCACGTAGGTGTCGGTGCTCACGCCGCTCATCTTGGCAAGGAGCAGCTCAGGCCGCCAGAGCTTCGCGGATGGTGGCGATGACCAGGTGCGGAGCTTCCTCGACCATGCGTGCGGTGAACCTCAGCACGCGCCAGCCCGCGTTGACCAGGTCATTCTGTCGCCACCGGTCACGCTCGAACTCGGCCGGCCCCGAGTGGAACTCCCGACCGTCGATCTCCACCGCCAGCCGGTGACCGGGAAAGCCGATGTCGACGAAGTACGGGTCACCGTTGACCTCGACCCTGAGGTTGCCGTGCCAGCCGGTGATGTCGGCCTCCCGCAGCAGGACATGGACCCGACGCTCCGGCGGCGACCAAGGGTTGTCCCGCGACTCGAGCACCAGCCGGCGACGCCGACGTTGCCGCGGCGACCGGTCGAGCCGGCCAGCGCTTCATGTAGGTGCGCCAAGGTGGCCTGGCGGCTGCGCAGCAGAACGTCGATCGGCTCCGCCCCGCAGTGGTCGACAAGGTCGAGCGCCGTCAGCGCTGGGGCGGTGCAGCGCAGGCCCCGGCGGTCGACGATCAGCTCGGGCGGCACGATCCGACGGACAGCGAGGTAGCCCGGACGGCAGCAGACCCGATGCCGGGTGGCGATGTCGATCCGGGGCAGCCGCAGCGCCGGCCAGAACGTCAGCCGGGCGGCGGCGTGGTGGGTCAGCACGGCGTCGGGATCCCACAGCTGCACCGCTCGCAGTCGGGCGATCGGCAGGTCGGCCGCGGCCGGTGCGGCGTAGACGCCGGGCAGCAGTCGGACCAGGCGTCGTCGAGCCAGCAGTGCATCGAGCGATCCCGCCAGCTCAGGATGCTGACTACGGCTGATCAGACCCTCCTGGCGCTTCAGGATCCGGTCGATCTCGGTCTGGGTCGGTGTCACGCCCGGAGCATGTGGACGCGAGAGCCGATCAACCGCCGGAAACGAGATCTGTGGATGGGCCGCTCGGCGAGTCAGTGCCTGGGGGAAACGAGAATCACGCAATCGATCGGGTCAGAACGGCGACACGCCGAGCTATCGCGGTTCGGCGGTGATCGACTGCGCGATTTCCGTTTCCGTCAGCGGGCGTTGAAGTACTTGGCCTCCGGGTGGTGGACGATCAGCGCGTCGGTGGACTGCTCGGGGTGCAGCTGCAGCTCCTCGGACAGCTCGACACCGATCCGCTCGGGCCGGAGCAGGTCGACGAGCTTCGCCCGGTCGTCCAGGTCGGGGCAGGCCGGGTAGCCGAAGGAGTAGCGCGAGCCGCGGTAGGCCTGGTCCCGGATCATCTCGTCCACCGGACCGTCGTCCCTGGTGAAGCCGAGGTCGGCCCGCACCCGGGCGTGCCACATCTCGGCCAGCGCCTCGGTCAGCTGGACACTCAGCCCGTGCAGCTCCAGGTAGTCCCGGTAGGCGTTCTGCTCGAACAGCTTCGCGGTCACCCGCGACACCGCGGACCCCATGGTGACGAGATGGAACGCCACCACGTCGGGACCCTTCCGCAGGGCCAGCGTCCGGTCGCGGAAGAAGTCGGCCAGGCACAGGTAGCGGGGCCGGCGCTGCCGCGGGAAGGTGAAGCGGTGCCGCTCGGCCGCCGGGTCGCCGACCTCCCTACCAGGGGCCAGCACCACGAGATCGTTGCCCTCGCTGTAGCAGGGCCAGTAGCCGTACACGACGGCGAACTCGGCCACACCCTCGGTGTGGATCCGGTCCAGCCATGCCCGCAGCCGTGGGCGCCCCTCGGCCTCCACCAGCTCCTCGTACGAGGGGCCGGTCCGGGAGCCCTTCAACCCCCACTGCCCCATGAAGGTGGCCCGCTCGTCCAGGTAGCCGACCACATCGGCCAGGGCGATGCCCTTGACGATCCGGTCGCCCCAGAACGGTGGCGTCGGCACGTCGACGTCGACCGCTACATCGGAGCGCTGCCCTTCGACAGGCTCAGCGATGCGGGCTGAGCCGGTCGAGGCCTGATCCCGCAGCTTGACCCGGCGTTCCCGGGGAGCCGGCAGCGCCGCCCCCTCCTCGCCGCGCTTGACCGCCATCAGCGCGTCCATCAGCCGCAGCCCCTCGAACGCGTCGCGGGCGTAGCGGACCTCGCCGGCGAACACCTCACGCAGATCCTGCTCGACGTACGCGCGGGTCAGCGCCGCCCCGCCGAGCAGCACCGGATAGCTGGTGGCCATGCCGCGGGCGTTCAGCTCCTCGAGGTTCTCCCGCATCACCACGGTGGACTTGACCAGCAGCCCGGACATGCCGATGGCGTCGGCCTCGTGCTGCTCGGCCGCCTCGATGATGCTGCCGATCGGCTGCTTGATGCCGAGGTTGACCACCGTGTAGCCGTTGTTGGTCAGGATGATGTCGACAAGGTTCTTGCCGATGTCGTGCACGTCGCCCTTCACCGTGGCCAGCACGATGGTGCCCTTGCCCCGGGAGTCGGCCTTCTCCAGGTGCGGCTCCAGGTAGGCCACCGCCGACTTCATCACCTCGGCGGACTGGAGCACGAACGGCAGCTGCATCTGGCCGGAGCCGAACAGCTCGCCCACGACCTTCATCCCGGCCAGCAGGTCGGTGTTGATGATCTCCAGGGCCGGCTTGTCGGCCAGCGCGAGGTCGAGGTCGGTGTCCAGGCCCTTGCCCTCGCCGTCGACGATCCGGCGCTGCAGCCGCTCGCTCACCGGCAGCCTGGCCAGCTCCGCGGCCCGCTCCGCCTTGGTGTCGGCGGTGGTGACGCCCTCGAACAGCTCCAGGAACCGCTGCAGCGGGTCGTAGCCCTCCCGGCGACGGTCGTAGACCATGTCCAGCGCGACTTCGCGCTGCTCGTCCGGGATCCGGGCCATCGGCACGATCTTGGCCGCGTGCACGATCGCCGAGTCCAGCCCGGCGTCGATGCACTCGTTCAGGAACACCGAGTTGAGCACCACCCGGGCGGCCGGGTTCAGGCCGAAGGAGATGTTGGACAGGCCGAGGGTGGTCTGCACCTCGGGGAAGCGGCGTTTGACCTCTCGGATCGCCTCGATGGTCTCGATCCCGTCGCGCCGGGTCTCCTCCTGCCCGGTCGCGATCGGGAAGGTGAGGCAGTCGATGATGATGTCGCTGGTCCGCATCCCCCAGTTGCCGGTCAGGTCGGTGATCAGCCGCTCGGCGACGGCGACCTTCCACTCCGCCGTGCGGGCCTGGCCCTGCTCGTCGATGGTCAACGCGATCACCGCAGCCCCGTGCTCGGCCACCAGCCGGGTGATCTTGGCGAACCGCGAGTCGGGCCCGTCGCCGTCCTCGTAGTTGACCGAGTTGATCACCGCACGGCCGCCGAGGGTCTCCAGGCCCGCCTGCAGCACGGCCGGCTCGGTCGAGTCGAGCACCAGAGGCAGCGTCGACGCGGTGGCGAAGCGGGAGGCCAGCGCGCGCATGTCGGCCGCGCCGTCCCGGCCGACGTAGTCCACGTTCAGGTCGAGCAGGTGGGCGCCGTCGCGGATCTGGGCCCGGGCGATGTCCACGCAGTCGTCCCAGCGCTCCTCCAGCAGCGCCTCCCGGAACGCCTTCGAGCCGTTGGCGTTGGTCCGCTCCCCGATCGACAGGTAGCTGGTGTCCTGCCGGAATGGCACCTCGGCGTACAGCGAGGAGGCCGCCGGCACATGCGTCGGCCTGCGCGCGACCGGAGCCCTGTCCTCCAGCCGCTCGACCACCCGGCGAAGGTGCTCGGGGCCGGTGCCGCAGCAGCCGCCGACCAGGCCGAGCCCGAACTCCCCGACGAACTGCTCCAGGGCGTCGGCCAGCTCGATCGGCTTGAGCGGGTAGTGCGCGCCGTCGGCGGTGAGCTGCGGCAGCCCGGCGTTGGGCATGCAGCTGACGCCGATGGAGGCGTAGCGGGACAGGTGCCGCAGGTGCTCGCTCATCTCCGCCGGACCGGTGGCGCAGTTGAGGCCGATCAGGTCGATCCCGAGGGGTTCCAGCGCGGTCAGCGCCGCCCCGATCTCGGTGCCCAGCAGCATAGTCCCGGTGGTCTCCACGGTGACGTGGACGATGACCGGCAGATCCCGGCCGGCGTGGGCCAGGGCCCGCTTCGCACCCAGGGTGGCCGCCCGGGTCTGCAGCAGGTCCTGCGAGGTCTCGACCAGCACGGCATCGATGTCGCCGCTCAGCATGCCCTCGACCTGGGCCTGGTACGCGTCGCGCAGGGCGGCGTACCCGATGTGACCGAGGGTCGGCAGCTTGGTGCCCGGCCCGACGCTGCCCAGCACGAAGCGCGGGCGGTCGGCCGTCGCGTACGCGTCGGCGGAGTCCCGGGCGATCCGGGCCGCGGCGGCGGAGAGCTCGAAGATCTGCTCGGCGATGCCGTACTCCCCCAGCGCGGCCAGGTTGGTGCCGAAGGTGTTGGTCTCCACCGCGTCCACACCGGCCTCGAAGTAGGCGTCGTGGATCGAGCGGACGACGTCGGGCCGGGTGCGGTTGAGCACCTCGTTGCAGCCCTCGTGTCCGTCGAAGTCGGCGAGCGAGAGGTCGTAGCCCTGCAGCATGGTGCCCATGGCCCCGTCCGCGATCACCACGCGCTGCGAAAGAACCGTTCGAAGGTCATTCGACACCTGCCGAGGATAGTTCCGCACGGGGACACGCAACGGCGATTACCAGCATGTGAGGCCGATGCGG
>DATHBQ010000118.1:0-1703 GCA_035296105.1 Propionibacteriaceae bacterium
TGGTTCAGCAGCTCAGCCGCCACGTACCACGACAGGCCGGCGGTCACCGCGACCTGCATGATCACGAACCAGTACGACCGCCACCGCTCGATCCGGCTCACCAGCGAGTCTCGCCCGCGCCGGGCGGTTCGCCCGCTGAGGTCGTACGCTCGCAGCGTCATGGCGCGGAGACTGTCCACCGGCCCATCATGGCCACCCCCACGACACGTCGCACTACTGCTCCGGTGAGGATGGTGCACATGTCAACGATCCGAGTGACGGTCTGGGGCGAGAACTACCACGAGCACGCCGAGCGCGACCGGGCGGGGATGGCCGAGCGCTATCCCGAAGGTATGCACGGAGCCATCGCCGCCGGCCTGCGCGAGGTGCTGGGCGACGCCGTGCAGGTGCGGACCGCGACCCGCGACCAGCCCGAGCACGGCCTCACCGCCGACGTCCTCAAGAGCACCGACGTGCTCACCTGGTGGGGCCACGCCCGGCATGCGGAGATCGACGACGCGGTGGTCGAGCGGGTCCAGAACCGGGTGCTCGGCGGGATGGGTCTGCTGGTGCTGCACTCCGGACACTTCGCCAAGATCTTCAAGCGGCTGATGGGCACCACCTGCTCACTCGCCTGGCGCAACTCGGCCGACACCGAGCTGATCTGGACGGTAGCCCCCGGCCATCCCATCGCCCGCGGGGTGCCGCACCCTCTCGTGATCGAGGAGCAGGAGATGTACGGGGAGTACTTCGACATCCCGGCTCCGGAGGAGCTGGTCTTCCTGTCCACCTTCTCCGGTGGCGAGGTCTTCCGCTCCGGCTGCTGCTGGCGCCGGGGCAAGGGCCGGGTCTTCTACTTCTCGCCGGGCGACCAGGAGTACCCCGTCTACCACCATCCCGACATCCGCCGGGTCCTGGCCAACGCCGCGCAGTGGGCCGCGCCCGACCCGGACGACGGCTTCGATCCACCGGACGTCGTCGCCCAGCCTGCCCCGAGGTTCGTCGCGGCGAACCGGGAGATGGCATGAGCGGGCGGCGCCTCCGGGCCGGAGTTGTGGGTCTGGGTTGGGCCGGCCAGCAGCACATGGCCGCGTACGCCGACCTGCCCGCCACCGACCTGGTCGCGCTCGCCGGGCGCGAGACCGACATCTTGGCCGAGCTGGGGGAGCGGTTCGCGGTGCCGCCGGAGCAGCGCTTCGGTGACTGGTCGGACCTGCTGGCCAACGCCGACCTCGACGTGCTCAGCATCGCCGCGCCGACCGGGCTGCACGCCCCGATCGCCGTCGCCGCCCTCGACGCGGGGGTGCACGTGCTGTCGGAGAAGCCGCTGGCCGAGAACGCCGAGGCGGGGGAGCGGATGGTGGAGGCGGCCGAGCGCAACCAGCGGGTGCTCGACGTGTCGTTCAACCACCGGCGCCGTGGGGTGGTCAAGGCCCTCCGGCGGCTCATCGACGAGGGCACCCTCGGCCCGATCTACTACGCCAAGGCCGGCTGGGTACGCCGGCAGGGGATCCCCACCATCGGCAGCTGGTTCACCCGGCGGGCCACGGCCGGTGGAGGCCCGCTGATGGACCTGGGCGTCCACATGCTCGACATCGCCCTCTACCTGCTCGACGAGCCCCGGGTGCGGACGGCCACCGCGGCCACGTACGCGGAGTTCGGCCCGCGCGGACGCGGCGCCGCCGTCTCCATGGCCACGGAGAAGACCGGCGTGGTCGACGGAG
>DATHBQ010000119.1:0-10061 GCA_035296105.1 Propionibacteriaceae bacterium
GTCGAGCTCGCGGCCGGAGGTGTCGTCCAGCCAGCCCTGGGGCAGCGCCACCTTGGCCCGGGGCGCCCCCTGCCGGCCCCGGGGCAGCCCCAGCTCGGTCTGCGGGAACGGCACCTCCGGGTCGAGCTGGTCCAACAGCGCGTCCAGCGAGTCCAGACTGTCGATCATGGCCAGCCGGCGGCGCAGCTCGCCGCCCACCGGGAAGCCCTTGAAGTACCAGGCCATGTGTTTGCGCAGGTCGGCGCAGCCGCTGGCCTCGTCGGACAGCCCGACCAGCAGCTCGGCGTGCCGGCGTACCGTCCCGGCGACCTCGCCGAGGGTGGGCAGCGCCCGACTCGTCCGTCCGGCGAACGCGTCGGCCAGGTCCCGGAACAGCCAGGGCCGACCAAGACAGCCACGGCCGATGACCACGCCGTCCACCCTGGTCTCGGCCACCATCCGTAACGCGTCCGCCGCCTCCCAGATGTCGCCGTTGCCCAGGACCGGGATCGACACCGCCGACTTGAGCGCGGCGATGGCCGTCCAGTCAGCCTCCCCGGAGTAGGCCTGCTGGGCGGTCCGCCCGTGCAGCGCGATCGCCGCACAACCGGCCTCCTCCGCGATCCGGCCGGCGTCGAGGAAGGTCTGGTGGTCGGCGTCGATGCCGATCCGGGTCTTGATCGTCACCGGCACCCCATACGGCTCGGCCGCCCGAACCGCCGACGTGAGGATCATGGCCAGCCGGTCCCGCTTGTAGGGCAGCGCCGCGCCCCCGCCCTTACGGGTCACCTTGGGCACCGGGCAGCCGAAGTTGAGGTCCACGTGACCCACGCCGTGCTCGGTGATCAGGATTCGGGTCGCCTCGGCCATGGTCTGCGGGTCGACGCCGTAGAGCTGGACCGAGCGGACCCGCTCGCCCGGGTCGAACTGCAGCATGGCGAGGGTCTTGGCGTCCCGCTCGACGAGGCCCCGCGAGGTGATCATCTCGCAGACGTAGAGCCCGGCTCCCTGCTCGCGGCACAGCTGCCGGTACGCCGCGTTGGTGATCCCGGCCATCGGCGCGAGGACGACCGGGGTCGGCACCGCCACCGAACCCAGCCGCAGCGGGCCTGGCGGTATGCGGGTTGAGCTCGTCGAAGCCCCTTCGACAAGCTCAGGGTGCAGCTGACCGGACACGGCGGTCCAGACTACGTCGCCGTCGGCGTGACCGGAGGCTCGCTCGACCACGGGAAGTCGATCCACTTGTCGGTGCGCCGCCAGATGTAGTCGCAGTCGATGACC
This sequence comes from Propionibacteriaceae bacterium, assembly GCA_035296105.1. Lineage (GTDB taxonomy): Bacteria > Actinomycetota > Actinomycetes > Propionibacteriales > Propionibacteriaceae > Microlunatus. The sequence goes on from DATHBQ010000119.1 coordinate 1,261, forward strand.
GAGTGCGGCTTGGCGTAGAGCACCGCCGTCCGGGCCGTCCGGACATGGCCGGCACAGAACCGGTGCACCAGCTCCAGCGTGCGGCCGGTGTCGGCGACGTCGTCGACGACCAGCACGGTCGCATCGTCGAGGTCCCGGGTGTCCAGCAGTGGGGGCAGCATCACCGGTAGGTCGAGCCGCTCGTTCACCCCAGTGTAGAACTCCACGCTGACCGTGAAGAGGTTCTTGGTGTCAATCGCGTACGCCAGCGCCCCGGCCGGGATCAGTCCGCCGCGGGCGATGCCGAGGAGGATGTCCGGGACGAACCCCGAGTCCACCACCTGCTGCGCCAGCTCGCGGACGCCGACGCCGAACTGCTCGTAGGTCAGCACCTCGCGCTCGGTGGTCACGGCCCCATCCTCCCCTCTGAGTTGTCAGCGGGGTTGCCGCCATGGCGACCACCCACGCTGACAACTCAGAGGAAGACGGCGGTCTCCCGGAGCCGGGCGACCGTCGACTCCGGGAGCCCGGCGGACTGGAGGTCGTTCAGGCTGCCCAGCCGGCCGATGCGCTGGCGGTGCTGCACCACCTGCCGGGCCTCGGCGATGGGCATCGGGGCGAAGTGGGCGAGCGTCTCGGCCGACAGCGCGTTGACGTCGAGCAGCCCGCCGTCGCTGTAGGTCCGGCTGAGGTCGGGGCGACCGATGGCCATGCTGCGGGCCAGGTTGGGGTCGCGGAGCGCGAGGGTCCGGTACTGGTCGCGCTCCCGACGGCGGCGGAGCTCGTCGGCGGCGCCGGGCAGGTCGGCCGGTGACCTGCGGTTGAGCACGGCGACCACGGTGGCCACCACGATGCAGAGCAGCCAGGTCGGAACCGCGACGTTCATGATCGGGTCTGAGCTGTCCGACGAGGACCCGACCAGGGCGAACGAGACGTAGGTCAACACGCCGATCACCACGGCGAAGGTCAACATCGACCACCGGTAGCGCCGCTCCGACCAACGGCGTACGGCCGCCCAGATGCCCGGCACGAAGTTGGCGAAGCCGATGGTCAGGATCGGCAGGGCGATCATGATCCAGCCCGCGACCGGCGTCCGGGGGCGGGCCGGACTCTCCGGCGGTCGGGCCGGAGTCCTGACCGGTGGCGGGGTCGGCGCCGAGAGCGGCACAGCCGACGGGGTCTCGGAGAGCCGCGGGGCCGCAACGGGCGAGGCACCGGTTCGCTGCGTCAAAGCCTCCACCGTCGTGGTCAGCCGCCGTAGGTCGGCGGTCCAGCGCCGGTCGTCGAGCTCCATCGCGTTGAGCCGGGCCAGGGGACGGATCGTCTCCGGCAGGTCGGCGGCGCGGGGCATCTCCGCCCCCTCCACCAGGACCGGCAGCACCTTGACCCGCGGCGAGGCCAGGGCACTCTCGATCTCCAGCCGGACGAAGTCGTCGGGTGCGTCGATGCGCCGTCTGGAGCCGTCGGCCGACGCGTCCAGCCAGTTGTCCCCGATCAGCACCAGGACCAGGTCACAGATCTCGATCTCGCGCCGGATGTGCCGCTCGAAGTCGGCCCCCGGCGGGATCGAGTCGATGTCCATGAAGACACTGGCGGACGGGAGCCGGTGGCTCAGCCCGTCGTACAGCCCGTTGGCCTGCGGCTGGCAGTCCGAGCGCCGGTACGAGATGAAGACCCGGGGTCCGTCACCGGACCGGTCGTCCGACGGGGCGGCGGCCGAAATGCGGACCGGCTCCGGCTCCTCGACCCAGTAGGTCCACCCCGGCGGCGCCGGGCCCCACGCCGGGTCGGGTCGCCAGCCGGAGCCGGGTACCCAGCCCTCCGGCGGCCGCGGCCAGTTGGGCGGCGGGTTGAAACGTGCGGTCATCTCACCTGTTTCCGACTTGTCCGAACCTCAAGCGCTACGGCTCGCTCAGATTCTGACAAGTCGGCCGGGCGTCAGCAGCCGATCAGGCGAGTGGAGAGGTAATCCGTGACCTTGTCCAGGCTGACCCGCTCCTGGGTCATGGTGTCCCGCTCGCGGATGGTCACCGCGCCGTCGTCCAGGGTGTCGAAGTCGACGGTGACGCAGTACGGGGTGCCGATCTCGTCCTGCCGGCGGTAGCGGCGGCCGATCGCCTGGGCGTCGTCGAAGTCCACGTTCCAGTACGCGCGGAGCTCCGCAGCCAGGTCCCTGGCCTTGGGCGACAGCGCCTCGTTCCGGGACAGCGGGAGCACCGCGACCTTGACCGGCGCCAGCCGCGGGTCGAGCCGGAGCACGGTCCGCGAGTCGACCCCGCCCTTGGTGTTCGGCGCCTCGTCCACCGCGTACGCCTCGATCAGAAAGGCCATCAACGACCGGGTCAGGCCGGCTGCGGGCTCGACCACGTAGGGCACGTAGCGCTCGCCGCTGGCCTGGTCGAAGTAGGACAGGTCCACGCCGGAGTGCTCGGTGTGGGTGGACAGGTCGAAGTCGGTGCGGTTGGCGATGCCCTCGAGCTCACCCCAGTCGCTACCCGCGAAGCCGAAGCGGTACTCGATGTCCACGGTCCGCTTCGAGTAGTGGGACAGCTTCTCCTTGGGGTGCTCGAAGTGGCGCAGGTTGTCCCGGGAGATGCCGAGGTCGACGTACCAGCGGGTGCGCTCGTCGATCCAGTACTGGTGCCAGTCCTCGTCGGTGCCCGGCACCACGAAGAACTCCATCTCCATCTGCTCGAACTCGCGGGTGCGGAAGATGAAGTTGCCCGGGGTGATCTCGTTGCGGAAGGACTTGCCGACCTGGCCGATGCCGAACGGCGGCCTCTTGCGGGTCACCTGCACCACGTTGGCGAAGTTGACGAAGATGCCCTGGGCGGTCTCCGGCCGCAGGTAGTGCAGGCCGGCCTCGTCCTCGACCGGGCCGAGGTAGGTCTTCAGCATCATGTTGAAGTCCCGCGGCTCGGTCCAGCCGCCGCGAGTGCCACAGTTCGGGCAGGGAACCTCCTCCAGGCCCGACGGCGCCCGGCCCTTACGGGCCTCGAAGTCCTCGACCAGGTGGTCGGCGCGGAAGCGCTTGTGGCAGGACGTGCACTCGGTCAGCGGGTCGGTGAAGACGCCGACGTGGCCGGACGCGACCCAGACCTGCCGCGGAAGGATGACCGAGGAGTCGAGGCCGACGATGTCGTCACGCGCGGTGACGGTGGCCCGCCACCACTGCTTCTTGATGTTCTCCTTGAGCTCGACGCCCAGCGGCCCGTAGTCCCAGGCCGACCGGGTGCCGCCGTAGATCTCGCCGGCCGGAAATACGAACCCCCGCCGCTTGCAGAGGCTGATCACATCGTCGAGACGGCTGCTCGAGGCCACGTCTTCTGCTCCAGACATACGCGTACGCCCCGCCCCCGGCTGGGACGGAGTCAGCGCCCAAGGCTATCGCGAGGCCAACACCGGCCGCCCCGTCGACAAACCGGTCAGTCGCGACACAAGATCGACCGCCAGAGATGTCGGAACTGACCGGTTTCCTGGAGAGATCAGGAAACGGGTGTGCCGACCAGGGACTCCAGGGTGGCGCGGGCGCCGCGGGTGTGCAGGCTCTCCAGCGTGGCCAGGTACGGCTCGGTGAAGCCCGGCTGGTCGACCAGGTCGCCGAACAGCTCCCGGTTGGCCACGAAGGCCAGCGGGTCGTCGCGCTGGGTTCTGGCGATCGCGGTCAGCTGGTCGGCCAACCGGTCGGCCACGGTGATCGGCTCGCCCTGCTCGTCAACGCCCTCGGCGTAGCGGGCCCAGCTGGCCACCACCGCCGCGGCATGGCGGACGTCGCGGCCGGCGGCCAGGTTCTCCCGGATGACCGGTAGCAGCCACTTGGGGATCCGGTCCGAGCTCTCGGCGCAGAGCCGGGCCACCGTGTCCCGGACTCCCGCGTTGGAGAAGCGCTCGATCAGCTGGTGCTTGTACGCGGTCAGGTCCACCCCGGGCACCGGGGCCAGGGTGGGGGTCGCCTCGGCGTCCATGTAGCTGAGCAGGAAGGTCGCGAACAGCGGGTCCTGCGCCACCTCGTGCACCAGCCGGTACCCGGCCAGGTAGCCGAAGTAGCACAGCGCCTGGTGGCTCGCGTTCAGCAGCCGCAGCTTCATCAGCTCGTACGGTTCGACGTCGGCGACCACCTGCACCCCGACCTGCTCCAGCGCCGGTCGGCCGAGGGTGAAGTGGTCCTCCAGCACCCACTGGGTGAACGGCTCGCAGACCACCGGCCAGCCGTCGACGATGCCGGTCCGCTCCGTGACCTGGGCCCGGTCCTCGTCGGTGGTCACCGGCGTGATCCGGTCCACCATCGAGTTGGGGAAGGCCACCGTCGCCGCCACCCACTCCCCCAGCTCCGGGTCCCGGAGCCGGGCGTACGCGGTGAACATCTTGGCCGCCACCTGACCGTTGCCCTGGATGTTGTCGCAGGACATGACGGTGAACGGTTCGATCCTGCGATCGCGGCGCCGCACCAGCGCCTCGGTGACCAGCCCGAAGGTTGTGGCCGGCGGCGCGTCGCCGCGCAGGTCGGTCCGGACGGCCTCGTTCTCGGCGTCGAACTCGCCGGTCACCGGATGGACGTTGTAGCCGCCTTCGGTGACGGTCAGCGACACGATCCGGATGGCCGGATCGGCCATCTTCTCGATCACCGCCTCCGGGTCGTCGGGGGCGTACCGGTAGTCCACGATCGAGCCGATGACCCGCGGGCTCCAGCCTCCCGCCGGATCCTTCTCGACCAGCACGTAGAGCCCATCCTGGGCGCGCAGCACGTCCCGCATCCGCAGGTCGAACGGCATCACCCCGACCCCGCAGATGCCCCAGTCCAGCCCTTCGCCGCGCTCGATCAGCCGATCCAGGTACATGGCCTGGTGAGCCCGGTGGAAGCCACCGACGCCGAAGTGGACGATGCCGGCGGTCACCTTCGACCGGTCGTAGCCCGGCTTCGGGATCGACAGGGTGTCCAGGGCCGCCGCGTGCAGTGTGGACATTTGCCTGCCGACCCTACTTCACCGCGCCCATGGCCAGACCGCGGACCAGCCGCTTCTGGGCCAGCCAGCCGGCCACGATGACCGGCAGCACCGCCAGGGTGCAGGCCGCCGAGAGCACGGCCAGGAACTGACCACGGCCGTCCACGAAGCTGCCCAGGAACGGCGGGGTGGTGCGCGCCACCACCGCGGTGAGCAGGTTGGCCAGGAAGTACTCGTTCCAGGCGAAGATGAAGCAGATCAGCGCCGCGGCCGCCGCTCCGGGGGCCACGATCGGCAGCGACACCTGCCACAGCTCCCGGTTGTAGCCGGCCCCGTCTATCTGCGCCGCCTCGACCACCGCCCGAGGAACCTCGGCGAAGAAGGAGCGCATCATCCATATCGCCAGGGGCAGGTTGATGCCCAGGTAGAGCACGCCGAGCGACCACAGGTTGTCCAGCAGTTCCAGGCTGCGGAGCAGCAGGAACACCGGGATGATCGAGGCGGCCACCGGCATGAACCTGGTGGAGATGAAGAAGAACAGGGCGTCCTGCCACTTCCCGATCGGCCGCACCGACAGCGCATACGCCGCCGGGATGGCCAGTCCCATCACCACCACGGTGGAGAGCACCGAGAGGAACAGCGAGTTCAGCAGATAGAGGCCCATGCCGCGGCGGAACACCTCGGCGTAGCGGTCCAGGGTGCCGTCGAAGAACAGTGACGGCGGGAAGGACGCCGCCTCGGCCTCGGTCTTGAAGCTGGTGATGATCATCCAGAGCACCGGGAAGACGAAGATGAAGACCAGCACCCAGGTCAGCGCGGTCACCAGGTAGCCGGTGACCTTACGCTGGGTGAACTTGCTGCTGCCGCCGATCCGGTTCGGAGCGGTGCTGGACCTCGTTGGGGTTGCGGTTGCGGTTGCCATCAGCCGTTCGCCTCCTCGGTGAAGACCGTGAATATCTTGCGGAGCGCGAGGGTCGCGATGACGATGGTCACGACCACCGTCACGACCCCGTACGCGGCCGCCTCACCGATCTGCTGACCGATGAAGGCCCGCTCGTAGAGCAGGTAGGGCAGCGTCTTGGTGTTCCCGGCGCCCTTGGTGATGATGTTGACCGGGTCGAAGACCTGGACCATCAGCACGGTGCCGAGCAGGGCGGCCAGCTCGGCGTAGGTCCGCAGGTGCGGCAGGGTCATGAAGCGGAACGTCTGGAGCGTGTTCGCCCCGTCCACGTCGGCGGCCTCCAGCACCTCAGCCGACTGTGACTGCAGCCCGGCCAGCAGGATCAGCATCATGAACGGTGTGTACTGCCAGGTCAGGGTGAACACGATGGCCAGACCGGGGAAGTCGGTGGTCCAGGCCACCCCGTCCAGGCCGATCCAGGACAGCACGAGCGCGGCGATGCCGCTGTCGGCGTCGAGGATCGAGTACTTCCAGATCAGGGCGGCGGCGGCCGGCATGATCAGGAACGGCGTGATCAGCAGGGTCCGGGCCAGGGCCTGCCCGCGGAACCTGCGGTCCAGCAGGACCGCGAACATCAGCCCGAGCAGCATCGACAGGATCATCGACAGCCCGACCATCCACACCGTGGCCCACAGCGAGGGCAGGAACGCCCCGTTCGTCACCACCGCGGCGTAGTTGTCGAAGCCCGCGAAGCCGCGCTCCTCGGGACGGGCCAGGTTCCAGTCCTGCAGCGAGTAGTAGATCGTGACCAGGAACGGCACCTGGGTGATCAGGATCGCGGTGATCAAGGCGGGCAGGACGAGCTTGCGAGCGAACTTCCGCTCAGCGAGGTCCTGACCCTTCAGCTCACCGGTGACCGGCTTCGGGACCTGGCCCGGGGCCGAGACGGTGGGGCCTTCGGCAGTCGTTGTGGCCATTACCCCTCCTCCTTCTGTAGGTTGCCCGCTCGTTGGGCGATCTCCTGACCGGCTTGGAGCGCCTCGTCCACGCTCTGCCGGCCGGCGATGGCATCGACGATCTCCTGCGAGACCTGGTTGCCGACGTCTTGGAACTCGGGGATGGACACGTACTGGATGCCCGTCCACGGCTGCTCGGCCACGCCCGGCTTCTCCGGGTCGACCTCGGACATGATCTGCTTGGTCAGCGCCGCGAACTCACCGCCGGCCTCCTTGTACTCCGGAACCTCGTAGATCGACTCCCGGGTCCCCGGTGGGGTGCGGGCCCAGCCGAGCTCCGAGCCGACCAGGTTCAGGTACTCCTTCGAGGTGGCCCAGCGGACGAACTGCCAGGCGGCGTTCTGGCTGTCGCTCTCGGCGCTGATGCCGAGGTTCCAGGACCAGAGCCACCCTGAGTCCGTCGTCTTGTTGACCGGGGCCCGGACGTAGCCGACCTTGCCTTTGACCGGGGAGCTCTCCACCGATCCGGCGGCCGACGTGGCGTCGTACCACATCGCCGCCCGGTCGGTGCTGAACAGGTCCAGGCACTCGGTGAAGCTGAAGGAGGCGGGGTCGGCCTGACCCGACTCGGCCAGGGTGTCGAGGTAGAAGGTGACGGCTTCCTTCCACTCCGGCGAGGTCAGCTGAGCGTTCCAGTTGGTGTCGTACCACTGGCCGCCGAAGGTGTTGACGACCGTGGTGAGCGAGGCGAACAGGTCGCCCCAGCCGGGCTTGCCGCGTAGGCAGATGCCGGCCCGGTCGTTGGTCTTGAGCTGCTTGGCGTACTGCGCGACCTGCTCCCAGGTGGGCCGCTCGGGCATCGTGATGCCCGCCTCCTCGAAGATGTCCTTGCGGTACATCAGGAACGACGACTCGCCGTAGAAGGGCAGGGCGTAGACCCGGTCCTCGAAGGAGATGCCCTGCCGGACCGGCTCGAACAGGTCCTGGAGGTCGTACTCCGGGTCGTTGCCGGCACGGTCGGTGACGTCGACCAGCCAGCCGTTCTCACCCCAGATCGGGACCTCGTACGCGCCGACGGTCATGATGTCGTACTGGCCGCCGCCGGTCGCCACGTCCTGGGTGATGGCGTTACGCAGGTCGCCTTCCTCCAGGAAGATGATGTTGACCTTGATGTCGGGATGCAGCTTGTTGAACTCCGGCAGCAGCCGGTTCATGTCCTGCATCTGCGGGTTGTTGACGCTGGCGAGCGTGAGCGTCGTGACCCCGGGATCGTTGCCGAGGTTTCCGAAGCCGGCGCAGCCGGACAGGGCCAGGAGGATGCTGGCGCCGAGGCTTGCTGCTCCCAGGCGGCGCTGCGTGGAACGGGTCATGCAGAGGTCCTTTCTCACCGACGGCGGCAGCGACACGGCCAGCACGGCGACCGCACTGCACCGGTGTTGGCTCATATGAGCGGGGTGACTCTCTGATGAGAACTATGGCGGTGGTGGTCGGCCAGGGTCAATGATTCCTGCACAAACTGATACTCTGACTGCTCATATGAGCAAGGGTGGCACTTCACCGGCGGCCCCCATCAAAGGCCCCGCCGAGCTCGTGCTGGCCGCGTCGATAGCGCGCCGGCACTATGTCGACGGCCTGACCAAGATCGAGATCGCGGACGAGTTCCGGCTCAGCCGGTTCAAGGTCGCCCGACTGCTGGAGGCGGCGCGGGACCACGGTCTCGTCCGGATCGAGATCGGCCACGCCGGGACGATCGACGTCGAGACCTCCGGCCGGCTCGCCGAGCGGTTCGGGCTGCGCCACGCCATCGTGGTCGACACCCCCGACGACGAGGAGTTCTCCCTGCGCCGCAACCTGGGGCGGGCCGCCGCCGACCTGCTCAGCGAGATCGCCACCCCGAGCGACGTGATCGGCCTGGCGTGGGCGCGCGCGGTCCAGGCGACGGTGGCGGAGCTGAAGCGACTGCCTGTCGTACCGGTCGTCCAGCTGACCGGCGCCGTGAGCAGCGTCTACGACACGTCGAGC
>DATHBQ010000120.1:0-3834 GCA_035296105.1 Propionibacteriaceae bacterium
GGTGCCCAACCTGGACGGGCGGGTGGACTGGCGGCGCGAGGCCGGGCCGATGCGGGACCGGCTGCACGGCTTCCTCGGTGATCACGGCTATCCCGACGACCTGGTCGTCGACGAGCTGGTGACCCCGCTGGAGTGGGAGGAGCAGGGCATGGCCGCCGGCACGCCGTTCGCGCTGGCTCACTCGTTCCCGCAGACCGGACCGTTCCGGCCGGGCAACGTGGAGCGGCGGCGGCCGGGGCTGTTCTTCGCCGGCTCGGGCACCGTGCCAGGCGTCGGCGTACCCATGGTCCTGATCTCGGGGAAGCTGGCCGCCGCCCGAGTGGGAAACTATCTGCAGTGAACGCTCAGCTGGTCGAGGGCTACCGGCGCTGCGCGCAGCTGACCCGGCAGTACGGCACCACCTACTTCTGGGGTGCCGTGCTGCTGCCCAAGCCGCAACGCAAGCACGTGCACGCGGTCTACGCGCTGTGCCGGCTCGCCGACGACATCATCGACCTGCCCGACACCCCCGATCCGGCGGTGCTGGATGCCCAGCTCACCCACTTCGAGGAGTCCTTCCGGACCGCCCTGGTGGAGCGGGGCAGCGACGATCCCACCATGGCGGCGATCGTGCACACGGTGATCACCTGCGGCATCGAGGCGGAGTGCTTCGAGCGGTTCTTCGGCGCGATGCGGATGGACCTGACCGTCAGCTCCTACCGCACCTGGCGTGACCTCTGCGGCTACATGGAGGGCTCCGCCGCGGTGATCGGGGAGATGATGCTGCCGGTGCTGGAGCCGACCAGCCCGCGGGCCAAGTCGCCGGCCCGTTCGCTGGGCCTGGCCTTCCAGCTGACCAACTTCCTGCGCGACGTGGGCGAGGACCTGGACCGGGGCCGGGTCTACATGCCCCAGGAGGACCTGGAGCGTTTCGGCGTCGACATCACCGAGCGCCGGGCCACGCCGGAGTGGAAGGCGTTCCTGGCCTACGAGATCGAGCGCAACCGGGCGCTGTACACCTTTGCCGACACCGGCATCGCGCTGCTGCCGCCCCGCTCGGCACGCTGCGTCGGCACCGCCCGGGTGCTCTACTCCCGCATCCTGGACCGGATCGAGGCGTTGGACTACGACGTCTTCTCGACCCGGGCCCGGGTGCCGACCTGGCGCAAGGCGGGCACTGCGGCCCGCATTCTCGTCGCCGGACCGCCCAAGGGCGCAGTGCCGGCCGAACGGTCGAGGAGCCATGTCACCTCGCCCTCCGGCTGACTGGGCGGCCGGCCGAACCGGGGCGAGATCGGCGCCTGGCAGAGTTCCGCCTGCGTCCGAGGCCGTGAACCGTCGCCGGGCGGTCAGGGCCGGAGAAGCCACCTCGCCGCGGGTGGAGCGCGACGGCGGAGTTTGGCGGATCCGGTCCGCGGCGGCGGCCCGGCAGATCCTGGCTGAGCGGCGAGCCACCACCCAGGCGGGGTTCACCGCCGAGTGGATACCCAAGGGATACCTCAAGCACCACCCGATCCTCGTCTCGGACGGGCCGCTGCACGACCAGCAACGCTCGAAGGTCGGCCGGTTCTTCGCGCCCAAGGTGGTCGCGGCCCGCTACAGCACCCTCATGACGGAGTGCGCCGACCGGCTGCTGGCCGAGGCGGAGGCCCAGCCGGTCGTCCAGCTCGACGAGCTCGCCCTGCTCTACACGGTCGAGGTGACCGCCCAGGCGGTCGGGCTGACGAACTCACCGGTCCCGGCCATGTCCCGACGGCTGGTGTCCTTCTTCAACCAGCCACCCTTCGACATCACCCGGGACGACCTCGGACGGACCAAGCGGGACTGGATGCGGGCCGCCTGGAACGGGCTGCTGCCGGTGCTCCGCTTCTACGTCTTCGACGTTCGCCCGGCGATCCGGAGTCGACGCCGGGCCCCCCGCGAGGATGTGATCAGCCACCTGATCGCCGAGGGCTACACCAACGCGGACATCCTCGTCGAGTCCGTCACGTACGGCACCGCGGGCATGGTCACCACTCGCGAGTTCATCGGAATGGCCGCGTGGCACCTGCTGCGGCACCCCGACCTGCGCAGCCGCTACCTCGTGGCGCAGCAGCCCGAACGGCTGGCGATCCTCAACGAGATCATCCGACTGGAACCGGTCGTCGGGCACCTCTACCGACGCGTGCAGCAGCCGTTGTCCTTCGCCGACGACGGCACCACGTTCACCGCCGAGCCGGGCGATCTGGTCGACCTGTGCGTCCGAGCGGCCAACGCCGATCCGGAGACGGTCGGTCCCGAACCGCTCGACCTCGCTCCGTTGCGACCCCTCCCGCCCGGCGTGGACGAGGCCGTGCTCAGCTTCAGCCACGGTGCCCATCGGTGCCCGGGGCAACCGCTGGCGATCATGGAGTCGGACGTCTTGCTGCACCGGCTGCTCGCTCGGGACGTCACCATTGCGGCCGAGCCCACCATCGAGTGGGACGACCTGATCGCCGGTTACGCGTTGCGCGGGTTCGACGTCCGCCTGGGCTGACCCCGGCCACCGGTCGCTGGCCACCGGGCGGGTCCGACAGTCTGTGGCAGGTTGCTGCAGATTTCCGTAGCCAGAAGTGCAGCACGCTGCAGCAGAACGCGCTCAGCCGGCGCGGGCGCACAGACCGCCTAACCGGCGAGCAGCCGGTGCAGCGGCCGGGACAGCCGGTGCCGGGACCGCATCGGGACGGTCCACAGATCGTGTCCGCGGCGGCCGCGGTCGGCGAGCAGCCGGTTGGCGGCCAGAAAGCCGGTGGTGGCCGCTCGCTCCATCAAGGCGACCGGGTAGTCACAGCGGATCCCGTCGCCGGCCAGCACGACCCAGGGGTCCGGGGTGTCCACCGTCAGCCGGTCGGCCCAAGGTCCCGGTCCGGCCAGCGGGCAGTCGGCTTGGACGAGCCACTCGTCGGCCAACACCCGCGCCCCGACCAGCTCGGGATAGATCCGGTGCAGCTCGGCGGTGAGCCGGGTTCGGAGCGCGGCCTCGTCCGGCTCGCCGACCAACGCGTACGCGTGCAGCTCGACCACCGATCCACCGTGCGCCGCCGACCAGCGGCGCGCCCCGTCCTCGAACCGCTCCAGCAGTGAGACGTTGTCCAGCGGCCCGAAGCCGGCGGTGCCCAGGAACGGCGCCCGGCCGGCGTCGGCCGTCCGGTCCAGCCACAGCCGCCAGACCGCGAACGGCGGCGCACTGCGGATCTCGGCCACCCGAGAGCGGTAGCCGGCGTCGCCGATCCCGGCGGCCAGCAGCAGCTCCCGGGTCGTGCGGGCGTCCGTCGCCACCACCACGGCACTGACCTCGAGCTCGGCGCCGGAGCCCAGCGACACCCGCCGGCCCGTCGGGTCGACCGCCACCACCCGCTCGCCGCGCCGGATCTCGACCCCGAGCCCCTCGAGGTAGCGACCCAGCGGCGCCCATAGGACGGTGTCGTAGTCGTCGCGCGGGACGTCGAACAGCAGCCCCTCGGACGAGCCCAGGAAGTAGCTGTGGAACATGGCGACCAGCTCCCCGGCGGCGAACTCGTCCGGGTGGGCGAAGAAGCTGCGGGCGAACACCTCGAGCGCCAGGTGCCGGGCCTTGTCCGGGAAGTTCAGCCGGTCCAGGAACGCCGCCGCGCTCTCCCCGTCGTAGGCGGAGAAGGTCGCCGGGAACTCCACGTCGAGCAACTCCATCGCTGCCCCGACGTCGACCGCGGCGAGGTCGCGCGCGGTGAACGAGGGGCTCTGCGCGACGAAGGCGGCCAGGTTGAGCGGCGGCGTACGCGGCACCCGGGCGAAGGAGTCCGCGTGCCCGCCGGCCAGGACCAATGGGTAGTCGGTCAGCGGCACCAGATCGTCCAG
>DATHBQ010000121.1:0-2515 GCA_035296105.1 Propionibacteriaceae bacterium
CAGGGCCGTCCAGGTCGGCGTCTCCGGTCCGCGCAGGGTCGCCTCCAGCGCAGCCAGGGTGAGCTTGTCCACCCGCAGCGCCCGGGCCAGCGGGTGGCGGCGCAGCCGCTCGACCACGGCCTGCTGGCCGAGGATCAGGCCGGCCTGCGGTCCACCGAGCAGCTTGTCCCCGCTGCAGGTCACCACGCCCGCGCCGTCGCGCAGGGTGGTCGAGGCGTTGGGCTCGTCGGGCAGCAGCGGGTCGGGGGTCAGCAGGCCGCTGCCGATGTCGGCCACCACCGGGACGCCGAGACCGGCCAGTTCGGCCACCGACGCGGCGGCGGTGAAGCCCTCGACGCGGAAGTTGCTCGGATGCACCTTGAGGATGCAGCCGGTGTCCGGGCCGATCGCGGCGGCGTAGTCGGCGAGCGACGTACGGTTCGTGGTCCCGACCTCGCGGAGCCGGGCGCCGGTCGAGGCGATCAGGTCCGGCAGCCGGAAGCCGTCGCCGATCTCCACCATCTCGCCCCGGCTGACGATCACCTCGCGGCCGGCGGCCAGGGCCGTGGTGGCCAGCACCAGGGCGGCCGCCCCGTTGTTGACCACCAGTACCGCCTCGGCGTCGGGGACGGCCTCGCGCAGGGCGGCGAGCGTCCCGCGACCCCGCGGCGCGCGCCGCCCGGTGCCGGGGTCGTACTCGACGGTCCCGTAGCCGGCCGAGCGCACCAGGGCGTCGACGGCGGCCGCCGACAGCGGAGCCCGGCCGAGGTTGGTGTGCAGCACCACCCCGGTGGCGTTGATCACCGGCTGCACGCTGGTGAGGGCGGTCGGCAGGGCGGACACCGCGGCGTCGGGGACGGCGTCGGCGGCGATGACGCCGGTGCGGGCCAGGGCCTGGGCCTCGACGACCGCTCGCTTGACCGCCCGGGTCCCGAGCCGCCCGGTGGCCGCCTGGAGTCGGGGATCGGCGAGAACGGCGTCGGTCCGGGGCACCAGGCGCCGGGGATCCGGCGGCGTCATCGCTCGACCCCGAAGAACCGGACCCTGGCGGAGGCGGACGGGAATCGAACCCGCCAAGCCGAGCTACTCGGCTTCATCGGTTTTGAAGACCGTGAGGACCACCAGGCACCCATACGCCTCCCTCCGGGGATCTTAGTTCCGCTATCTAGGCTGGCACGGTGACCACGACGGCCGACGCACCTGCCACCTACCGCCTTACCCAGTTCGTGCACGGTGGCGGCTGTGCGTGCAAAATTCCCCCGGGCGAGCTCGAAAGCATCCTCGGCGGCCTGTCGCCCTGGACCAACGACGACCTGGTGGTCGGACTGGACACCGGCGACGACGCGGCCGTGGTCCGCATCGAGGGCGGCCAGGCCATCGTCAGTACGGCCGACTTCTTCACCGCGGTGGTCGACGACGCGTACGACTTCGGCCGGATCGCCGCGGCCAACGCCCTCTCCGACATCTACGCCATGGGCGCCCGTCCGGTGGTGGCGGTGAACCTGGTCGGCTGGCCGCGTCACGAGCTGCCCGGAGAGCTGTTACGCGAGCTGCTGCGCGGCGGGATGGACATCGGCCGGGAGGCCGGCTGCCACATCGCCGGCGGCCAGAGCATCGACGACCCGGAGCCGAAGTACGGGATGGCGGTCACCGGCCTGGCCGACCCCGACCGCCTGCTCCGCAACGACGCCGCCCGGGCCGGGCTGCCGATCAGCCTGACCAAGCCCCTCGGCATCGGCGTGCTGAACAACCGGCACAAGGCGACCGGCGACGTCTTCCCGCAGGCCATCGACTCGATGGTGCGGCTGAACGCGGCGGCGTCCCAGGCGGCGCTGGCCGCCGGCGTGGTGGCGGCGACGGACGTGACCGGCTTCGGGCTGCTCGGCCACGCGTACAAGATGGCCCGGGCCTCGGGTGTGACCATCGCGGTCGACGCAGCGGCGGTGCCCTACGTGGACGGGGCGCGGAAGGCGCTGGGCGACGGGTACGTCAGCGGCGGCACCCGGCGCAACCTGGCCTGGGTGCAGCCGCACCTGGAGGCGACCGTGTCGGAGGACGAGCTGCTGCTGCTCGCCGACGCCCAGACCAGCGGGGGCCTGTTGATCGTCGGCGAGGTGCCCGGGGCACCGGTCATCGGCGAGGTGCGACCGGCGGGCGACGCCGAGCTCGTCGTCCGCTGAACCACGATCAGCCGCGCTGGGTCCGCTCCTCGGCTCCGGTCTGCTGACCGGCTTCGGTGCCGGCGGCGGCGCCCAGCTCACCTTCGGTGGCGCTGTGCCGGACCCGTGGTATCCGGGTGATCAGCGGCAGTGCGATGGCGACCAGAGTGATGATGCCGATCGTGGTGTAGGCGGTGGTGTAGTCCTTGTCGCCGCCGATCAGGGCCGCCGCGATAAGCGGACCGACCACCCCACCGATGCTCCAGCCGATCAGCATCAGGCCGTAGACAGCGCCGGCGTTCTTCAGACCGAAGAAGTCGCCCGCCGTGGCGGGCATGGTCCCGAACGCACCTCCGTAGCAGAGATAGATCAGGGCC
>DATHBQ010000122.1:0-2548 GCA_035296105.1 Propionibacteriaceae bacterium
CTGGCCTACACCAAGATCGTGCTGGCCCCCGAGGTGCTCGCCTCCGACCTGCCGGACGAGGAGTACCTCGCCGACCGGCTGGTCGGGTACTTCCCGAGCCGGCTGCGGGAGACCTACGCCGACCGGATGTCCGAGCACAGGCTGCGTCGGGAGATCATCACCACCGTCGTGGTCAACCGGTTCGTCAACGCCGCGGGGATCAGCTGCTTCCACCGACTGTCGTCCGAGACCGGGGCCGGTGCGCCGGACGTCATCCGCGCCCACATCGCCGCCCGGGCCATCTACGGAGTGGACGATCTCGACCGGCGGATCCGCGAGCTGGATCACCAGGTCGACGCCGCTGTGCAGACCGGACTGCGGATCGAGGTGCGCACCCTGGTCGAGCGAGCCACCCGGTGGCTGGTCAACAACCGGCGTCGACCGGTGGACATCGGTGCAGCGGTCGGACAGCTGGCGACCGGGGTGCAGGCGGTCCAGGCCGCGTTGCCGCGGCTGCTGTCCGGCCGGGACGCGGAGGCGCTGGCCTCGCGGCTCAAGGGCTACCGCTCCGCCAAGGTGCCGGAGGACCTCGCCCAGGCGGTCGCCGCCCTCAGCCCGGCGTACGCAGCGCTGACGATCGTGCAGACCGCCGAGCGGGAGGGTGCGGATCTGGGCAACGTGGCCGAGGTGCACTTCGCCCTCGGCCAGCGGCTCGGTCTGGACCGGCTGCTCACCCGGATCATCGAGCTGCCCCGTGACGACCGGTGGCAGACCATGGCTCGGGCCGCCCTGCGCGACGACCTGCACACCTTGCACGCCGCGCTGACCGCACAGGTGCTCAGCGCCGAGGGGGCGGAGAAGCGGACTGCTCGCGAGCTGGTCACGGGCTGGGAGAAGGCGAATCCCGCGGTGCCGGAGACCATCCGGCTGCTGCGGGCGGTCACCAGCAGCCGCACCGACCTCGCGCGGGCCTCGGTCGGCCTGCGTCGGGTCCGGGCGCTGTTGCCGACCTGATCAGTGCTCGTCTCGCACCCGTCGCGCTCTGCTGCTGGTGCCGTCGTCGCTCATCGCGGACGGAAAGAACGCCCTTCGCTCTTCGTTCCTCCGATCACCAGCGGAGCGCTCCTCCGATGCTCGACGAGCCCGTGATAAGCACGTACATCATGCGCATCGATCTCCATACGCACTCCGCCATCTCGGACGGCACGGATACGCCCGCCGACCTGGTGGACCGGGCCCGTGGGCTCGGGCTCGACGTGGTTGCGCTGACTGACCACGACACCTTCGACGGTTTGGACGCGGCGGTGGCGCGCGGCGAGCAGGTCGGGGTGCAGGTGGTTCGGGGGATGGAGATGTCCTGCGCCCGAGCTGGTCAGAGCGTCCACCTGCTGGCCTACGGGGTCGACCCGGAGGCCCCGGCGCTGGCGGCCGAGCTGGCTAAGGTCCGGGGCGGTCGGCTGGGCCGCGTGGCCGGCGTGCTCGCCCGGCTGGCCGAGCTCGGGGTGCCGGTCACCGAGGAGCAGGTGCTCGCCGAGGTGGGGGAGAGCCCCTCGGTCGGCCGCCCGCACATCGCCGACGCGATGGTCAAGGCGGGTCATGTGGCCGACCGGACCGAGGCGTTCGACCGGTTCCTCGCCGACGGCGGTCCGGCCCACGTACCGCGTTACGCCATCCCGGTGGAGCGCGGCATCGACCTGGTCCATGCGGCCGGCGGTGCGGCGGTCATCGCACACCCGTGGGGCCGGGGCCGCGAGCACGTGCTGCCATCGGAGGTGCTGGCCCGGCTGGCCGCCGAGCATGCCCTTGACGGCATCGAGGTCGACCACCAGGACCACGATCCCGAGACCCGGAACCGGCTACGCGCCTTGGCCCGTGACGTCGGCCTGCTGGCTACCGGTTCCAGCGACTACCACGGCACCGGGAAGCTCGACCACGAGCTCGGCTGCAACACCACCGATCCGGACGTCCTCGTCGCCCTGCTGTCCCGCGTCGCCGCCGCGACCTCGTCCTGATGCCGGCGACGGCCACCGTCGTGGCCGTCGCCGACGACCCGTCAGGCGGTGAGGCAGACCAGCATGGCCGCGCTCAGGGCTCCGAAGGCGATGGCCAACTGGGTCCCGACCACCGAGGTCACCGCCCGCTCCCGGGCCGGTCCGGTGGCGGCCGCCGGGCTGAAGAGCCGCCGGAAGGCCAGCCGGGCGGTGACCCGGTGGGCGTACCCGGCGACCACCAGCAGGGCCCCGAGCAGCGCGAGACGGAGGACCAGCCCGGAGCCGCCGCCGAGGCCGGCACGGCCAGCGGCCGCGGCCAGCACGGTGAGAGTGCTGGCGGCCACGAGCAGCAGCAGTCCGAGGGTTGCCACGGGCGAGAAGCGGGTGACCAGACCACCGGCCTCGCCGGCCTGCGCACCTGGCCGGACGACGCTCGCCAGGGCGACCAGCCCACCCAGCCAGGCGGCGGTGGCCAGCAGGTGTCCGGCCGTGCCGAAGGCGGCCAGCACCGGGCTGGGCTGCCCGAGGACCGTGGGCTGAAGGGCCATGGTCGTCGCGACGAGCACGATCGACCCCAG
>DATHBQ010000123.1:0-9395 GCA_035296105.1 Propionibacteriaceae bacterium
CACCGGCACCACCAGATGCGGACCCGGCTCCAACGTCCGCTTGAACTTGCCCAACCGCTCCACCAGGCCGACCCGCTGCTGACGGATCACCCGAATCGCACTGCTCAAAAAGAAGACCACCGCCACAGCGACGGCGATGACCACGATCAAGGTCGCGATATCCACGAGTTTCCTTTGCTGAGAATGAAGTGCTCTACCGGCAGTACAGCCCACCGGAGGGTCACGGCAGGGCGCCGTGCTTGGGGTAGACCACCGCGATCGCCCCGTCGATCTCGTAGACCTCGATCTCCTCGCCCGGCGCGATCACCAGGTCCGAGGAGTACGGCCGGGCCGTCCAGCTCTGGCCGTCGACCTTGATCTCCCCGCCGCTCCGGTCGATCTGCGAGACGGCCACGCCGCTGCTGCCAACCATGTTTGCGGCCGCGGACCGGTAGCCCGGCATGCTGCGCACCCGGGCCATCAGCGTCGGCCGGAGCAGCAGCAAGGTGCCGACGCTGACCCCGGCGGCCACCAGGATCTGCAGCCACCACAGGCCCGGCGCGACCAGGGCGACCCCAGCGGCGGCCAGCGCCCCGGAGGCCAGCATGATCAGCACCAGGTCGAGGGACAGGATCTCGGCGACCGCGAGCAGGAATGCGAGGCTCAGCCAGAGGGCCCAGGCGTTGTCGCCCAGCCAGTCGGTCAAGTTCACTCCCACGCTCAGCTCGTTCCCGCCACCGCAGTACCTGTATCCATTTTGCCAGTCTGCGCCTAACGGGCGCGGGCGGCGAAACGACCGCTGTCCCTGGTCAGGGACAGCGGCAGGTCGAAGGCGGCGGTCAGGGTCTCCGCGGTCAGCGCCTGATCGAGGGGACCGGCCGCCACCACCTGGCCACGCTTCAACAGCAGCGCGTGGGTGATCCCCGCGGGGATCTCCTCCACGTGGTGGGTGACCAGCACCGAGGCCGGCGCGTAGGGGTCCTCGGCCAGCTGCCCGAGCGTCCGGACCAGCGCCTCCCGTCCGGCCAGGTCCAGCCCGGCCGCCGGCTCGTCCAGCAGCAGCAGCTCGGGATCGGTCATCAGCGCCCGGGCGATCTGCACCCGCTTGCGCTCCCCCTCGCTGAGGGTGCCGAAGGTGCGATCGGCCAGGGGCGCGATGCCCAGCGAGGCGAGCAGCTCGGTCGCCCGCTCGTGGTCGAGGTCGTCGTACGCCTCACGCCACCGCCCGACCACCGCGTAGGAGGCGGAGACCACCACGTCGTGCACCCGTTCCCCGCGCGGGATGCGCTCGGCCAGCGCAGCTGAGGTCAGTCCGATCCGCGGCCGCAGCTCGAACACGTCGACCGTCCCGAGCACCTCGCCGAGCAGCCCGGCCACCCCGGAGGTCGGGTGGATCTGGGCCGCAACGACCTGCAGCAGGGTCGTCTTGCCGGCCCCGTTCGGTCCGATGATCACCCACCGGTCGGACTCGTCGACAGTCCAGGTGATGTCGGAGATCAGGGCGGCCCCGCCGCGCACGACGGTCACTCCGGCGAGATCGACGACGGCGGCCATGGGAGGAAACCTATCGTCCAGGGTCACCCCACCCGGCGTGGCGTCACGTACGGTGTGGCGATGGACTCGCTGCCCGCGCTCCGGCTGACGGTGGTGCTCAACGCGATGATCAACACGCCGTTGACCGTGCCCGAGGCCGTCGCCGTGGTGCAGGGCGACGACGTGGTGCACCACGTGGTCGACCCCGAGGGTCGGCTGGGCCTGGACGCGGACGGGGCTGTTCCCCTGGCCACCGCGCTGCCCGTGATCGCCGCCCGGGAGAGCGACATGTGGGTGCTCGCCCTGCCGGTGCCCGGAGCGGCCGGAGCACTGCGCGGCCCGGCCGCCCTGAACGCGGACGCCGTCGCCGTCGGTGAGGTGGTGGTGGCCGGTCGGGCCGGGATCGCCCTTGTCCCCCACCGGGTCGGCCCAGCGGTGCAGTGGCGGGTGTGGCCGGCCGAGCCGCCCGCCCCGCCGCCCAGTCCCAACGAGGCGGACGGTGCCCTGAGCGAGACCGTGATCGCCGCCGCCGACGCCCTGGGCCGACTGGAGGTCGCCGCCGGTGTCCGGCCGTCCGGACCGGTGCGGTTGGCCACGGCTCCGGGTCTGAGCACGCGCCAGCAGGCCCGGATCGACCGGGCGCTCCGCCTGCACGAGGCCTGCACGGTCGCCTTGGAGAGCGACGGCACCGCCATCTCGGTCTGGGAGGCCGAGACGCGGCTCCGTGAGCTGCGCCGGGTTCGCGCGGCGGCGGCGGCGACGCTGTGCGCCACCGCGACCTGGGCCAGCCATCCGTGACCCGGACCCTGATCGCCATCGGCGGTGCCGAGGCGAAGGTACGGCGGCGTACGGTCCTGCGGGCCTTCGTCGCCGCTGCGGGCGGCTCGGGCTGTCGGATCGCCGTCGTCCCCAGCGCCTCCTCACTCGGGCCCGAGGTGGTCGAGGTCTACCGCACGGTGTTCACCGCCCTCGGCGCGGCCGAGGTGGTGCCACTGCGCCCGACCAGCCGGGCCGCGGCCGCCGACCCGGCCCTGGTGGCCCAGCTCACCGAGGTGGACGCGGTGTTCATGACCGGCGGCAACCAGCTCAAGCTCAGCGCCTTCATCACCGGCACCCCGTTCGGCGCCGCTATCGCGGAGGCGTACGAGCGCGGTGCGGTGGTCGGCGGCACCTCCGCCGGGGCGAGCATCCTGTCCGAGCACATGATCGCCTTCGGCTCGGGCGGGGCGACGCCGCGGCAGCGGATGAGCCAGCTGTCCGCTGGGCTGGGTCTCCTTCACGGCGCCGTCATCGACCAGCACTTCGAGCAGCGCAACCGCTACGGCCGGCTGCTCTCTCTGGTCGCCCAATCGCCCGCTCTGCTCGGGCTCGGGATCGACGAGGACACCGCGGCGGTGATCACCGACGGCACCCGCCTCGAGGTGGTCGGCCGCGGCGCGGTGACCGTGGTGGACGGGCAGTATCTCGTCGCCAACGCGTACGCGGCCCAGCGGACCGCCCCACTGTTGGTCTCCGGTGCGGTGCTGCACGTGCTGCCTCCGGGCAGCGAGTTCGACCTGGCCAGTCGCACGCTGGTCGCCCATCAGACCCCGGTGCCCGATTCGGAGGTGGTTGAGGCCCGGGCGGCGGAGGCCAACCTGCGCGTGCTGGCCGAGGAGATCGCGGCCGAGGGGGTCTCCCCGGCCCACTACGCGCGGCGGGTCCGGCGGCGGGTGCCCTAGACCAGGGTCGCCCGGGGCAGCGAGGAGCCCGTCTCCAGCACCGTCTTGAGCGCGTCGAGCACCCAGACCCAGCCATCCTTGACGTTCTCCCAGGTCAGTGGGCTGTGCTCCAGCCCGCTGTGCACCAGCCGCACCCTCGTCAGTCCCTCGCCGGCCGGCTCCACCAGCCACTCGACCCGACCGGCCGGCTCGGCCGACATGGCCTGGTCGTAGAGGACGTGCCAGGTGTGGACGAAGCGGCCCGGCTGTCCGTCGACCGGTGGAGTCATCTCCTCGATGATGCCGTCGCTCGCCGGCCGGCCGTCCGGCAGCACCTTTCGGTAGGGACGCCCGGCGACCGGCGGCTCCACGAAGGCCGTCCGGTGAAAGAACCGGCGGGTCCAGGCCGAGTCGGTGATCGCGGTCCAGACCTGCTCGGGGGTCGCGGCGATGAAGATCTGGTATACGTGCGCGGGATTCATGGGTACTCCTGAGGGAGTCGGCTAGGCGGACGGCGTCGCGACCTGGCGGTCCAGGTCGACCAGCGCCGAGGTGAAGGGGGTCGCGTACTTGCTGACCCAGCGGTGCGCGATCTGGGCGATCGGCACCGGGTTGAGGTAGTGGAGCTTGACCCGGCCCTGCTTCACCGTGCTGACCAGGTTCGCGTCCTCCAGGACCCGCAGGTGCTTCATCACGCCGAACCGGGTCATCTCCGGCGACAGGGCGCAGAGCGCCCCGACCGACTGCCCGTCGGCGGCGAAGAGGGCGTCCAGGATCGCCCGACGGGTGGGATCGGCCAGCGCCCGGAAGACGTCCGCGGACTCGTCCACAGCGGGAGACGATATGTGACCGAACGGTCACCTGTCAAGGAGCAGCCGGCAGTGCGAAGATCGGAGCACCCTGAACCGTGGAGGAGCCGAAGCCGATGGAGAGCACCGCGCCGACCCCGCAGCCGGACCTGAGGATCGTCTCCAGCCGGGTCTACCGGGGGCCGAACATCTGGCACTATGAGCCGGCGATCCAGCTGGTCGTCGACCTCGGGGTGCTGGAGGACTTTCCCACCGACAAGCTGCCGGGCTTCGCCGCCGCCCTGGTCGAGCGGCTGCCCGGGCTGGCCAACCACCCCTGCAGCCGGGGCCGGCGCGGCGGGTTCGTGGAGCGGCTGTACGAGGGCACCTGGCTCGGCCATGTCGCGGAGCACGTCGCCCTGCAGCTGCAGCAGTCGGTCGGCCACGACATGCGGCGCGGCAAGACCCGGCAGGTCAAGGGCGAGCGCGGCCGCTACAACGTGATCTACGCCTACTACGACGAGTCGGTCGGCCTCGCCGCCGGCGAGCTGGCGGTGCAGCTGGTCAACGACCTGGTCCGGCGCGACCCGGAGTTCGACTTCGAGGCGGCCCTCGAGCGGTTCATCGTCCGCGGGGAGCGGACGGCGTTCGGCCCCTCGACCCAGGCCATCGTCGAGGAGGCGGTCAGCCGGGACATCCCCTACCTGCGACTCAACACCGCCTCACTGGTCCAGCTCGGCCAGGGCGTCCACGCCAAACGGATCCGGGCCACCATGACCTCGCAGACCTCCTCGGTCGCGGTGGACATCGCCGGCAACAAGGAGCTGACCCTCACCCTGCTCTCCGCCGCCGGGCTGCCGGTGCCCCGGTCGGAGTCCGTCCGGACCCTGGACGACGCCGTACGCCTGGCCAACCGGATCGGCTACCCGGTCGTGGTCAAGCCGCTGGATGGCAACCACGGGCGCGGGGTGATGCTCGACCTGCGCAACGACGACGACGTCCGGGCGGCGTTCCCTTCGGCCAAGGAGGAGTCGCGTAACGGGCTGGTCATCGTGGAGACCTTCGTCACCGGGAAGGACTACCGCTGCCTGGTGATCGACGGGCGGATCGCCGCGATCGCCGAGCGGGTGCCGGCCCACGTGGTCGGCGACGGCCGGGCCACGGTGGCCGAGCTGGTCGAGCGGACCAACGCCGACCCGCGCCGTGGCGTCGGGCACGAGAAGGTGCTGACCCGGATCAAGGTCGACCAGGCGGCGATCGACCTGGTCCGGACCCAGGGCTTCGCCATGGACAACGTCCCGCCCGATGGCACGATGGTCAAGCTCACCCTGACCGGCAACATGTCCACCGGCGGCATCTCCATCGACCGGACCATGGAGGCCCATCCGGAGAACATCGAGATCGCCGAGGAGGCGGCCCGGGTCGTCGGACTGGACATCGCCGGCATCGACTTCATCGCCCCGGACATCACCCAGCCGGTCCGGGAGACCGGCGGGGGTATCTGCGAGGTGAACGCGGCGCCCGGCTTCCGGATGCACACCCACCCCACCGTCGGCGATCCGCAGTACGTGGCGAAGCCGGTGGTGGACATGCTCTTCCCGCCGGGCACGCCGAGCCGGATCCCGATCGTCGCCGTCACCGGGACCAACGGCAAGACCACGACATCGCGGATGATCGCCCACATCTTCAAGGGCATCGGCCGCAAGGTCGGGATGACCTCGACCGACGGTGTGGTGGTCGACGAGCGGCTGATCATCCGCTCCGACGCATCGGGGCCGCGCTCGGCCAAGATGGTGCTGCAGAACCCCCGGGTCGACTTCGCCGTGTTCGAGGTCGCCCGCGGGGGGATCCTCCGCGAGGGACTCGGCTACGAGCGCAACGACGTCGGCGTGGTGCTCAACGTGCAGGCGGACCACCTCGGGTTGCGGGGGGTGGACACCCTGGAGCAGCTGGCCGACGTCAAGGCCGTCGTCGTGGAGGCGGTGCCGCGCAACGGCTTCGCGGTGCTCAACGCCGACGACCCGCTGGTCCGGGCGATGCGGAAGCGGTGCTCGGGCCGCGTCTCCTGGTTCACCATGGCCGAGCCCGGCAGTGAGATCCGCGACATGGTCGACGACCACTGCCGGCGCGGTGGTCGCGCCGTCGTGCTGGAGCACAGCGACCTCGGCGACATGATCGTGATCAAGCAGGGCCAGCGCTCGATGCAGCTGGCCTGGACCCATCTGCTGCCGGCGACCTTCGGCGGTCGGGCCCGGATGAACGTGCAGAACGCCCTGGCCGCGGCCGCCGCCGCCTTCGCCGCCGGCGCCTCGCTGCACGACATCCGGCAGGGCCTGCGGTCTTTCTCCACCAACTACTACCTGGCCCCGGGCAGGCTGAACGAGGTCAGCGTCAGCGGCCGGACGGTGATCATCGACTACGCCCACAACGTGCCGGGTCTGCAGATGCTGGGCGACTTCGTCGACAGGACCGCCGAGGCCCTGGACAGCACCAACGACCTCGGCCACGTCTCCCGGATCGGCGTGGTGTCCACCGCCGGGGACCGACGCGACAGCGACATGGTCGAGCTCGGGTCGGTGGCCGCCCGCCACTTCGACGTGGTGATCGTCCGGGAGGACGAGGCCCTGCGCGGCCGGCCGCGTGGCGAGGTCGCCGACCTGGTCGCCACCGGCGTACGCCTGGCCATGGCCGAAGGCGCCCGCTGCAAGCAGGTGGAGGTGGTGCTTGACGAGCTGACGAGCACCCGGCACGCGATGGCCCGGTCCAACCCCGGCGACCTGGTGGTGATCTGCGTGGACCAGCACGCGGCGGTGATGGCGGAGCTGGAGTCCTACGGGCACCAGGCCCAGCCGGGGGCCCACCGGGCGACCAGCGAGTTCGACAACGCAGTCGGCGATCCGGACTTCGCGCCGTCGGCGAACGGGTCCCGCCGCCCCGTCCTGATCGATCAGGAATCGAGAAGCGAGGGCCGGTCGGCCGACCTAGCGTGACGGACATGGAACGAGTGACAGGAGCCCGACATGGCTAATCCGCGCAGGACCAGCACGACCGAGGCAACGGAGTCCCCCGAGCGCCTCTCCGCCGAGGAGCGCGCCGCGCTCAAGGAGCGGACGGCCGAGCTCAAGGCCGCCGGGCGGCGCAAGAAGTCGGGCAAGGCGGACGGGGAGACCGACCTGCTGGCGAAGATCGCCGAGATGCCCGAGCCGGACCGGGTGCTGGCCGAGCGCCTGCACGCCCTCATCACCGCGGCGGCTCCCGACCTGGCTCCGAAGACGTGGTACGGGATGCCGGCCTACGCCCTGGACGGGCAGGTGCTGTGCTTCTTCCAGCCGGCCGCGAAGTTCAAGTCCCGCTACGCGACCCTCGGCTTCAACGACAACGCGAAGCTCGATGACGGCACCATGTGGCCGACCTCCTTCGCCCTGACTGGACTGGGCGAGGCGGAGGAGGCGGCGATCACCGCGCTGGTGCAGAAGGCCACGCGCTGACCTGAATCCGCTACGCGCGTTTCACCTCTGACCGGCGTGTCGGGCCTCTTGGAGTCCACTGGAGCAGCGTTTCCAGGTGGACCCGACGGGAGACCTGCATCTGGTTGCGCCCGCGTACGCAGGCGCTCCGGTTACGCGCCGCCTGGTTTCACTACCTCAGAGGCTGCAGGAACTCCCGACACGCCGGTCTCGGGTGAAACGCGCGTAGCAGAATCAGACGCGACGCTCAGGGGGCGGCGGCCCGGCGGACCTTCTCGCGCAGCTGGTCGGGGCTGTCGCGGGTGGCACCGCGTCCGTGCAGCCAGGCGTCGACCTGGTCGCGGTCCTGGTGGGTCATCACCGCGATGACGTCCCCGTCGGCGGCTCGGGCGGCCAGCGCGGCCAGCCCGGCGACCTCGGACTCGTGCTCGGGGATGTCGCTGACCCCGGCATGGGCCGCGCCGGACTTGATCAGCTCGCCGAGCTGGGCGGCGGAGCGGCCGCGGAGGTAACCGGTCTTGTGCACGATCTCGATCAGGTCCGCGCCGAGGGCAGCCATCTCGCCGAGCCGGACAAAGACGTCGTCGCCCCGGTCGCCGGCGGTGCCGACGCCGAGCAGCAACCGCCCGCCCGGCGGCCGGATCCCGTTCATGATCTCCAGCAGCGCGGCCAGGCCGGCCTCGTTGTGGGCCAGGTCGATCACCACGCTGGCGGACCCACCGTCCGCAAGCGGCAGGGTCCATACGTTCATCCGCCCAGGGTTGTCCGCGGCAGGGTCGAACTCCCGCAGCCCGGTGGCCACCTGTCCGGGCGTGAACCCCAGGGCGAGGGTCGCCGAGACCACCGCGAGGGTGTTCTCGATGTTGACCCGACTCAGCCCGGCCAGGGTCATCGGCACGTCGACCACCGGCACGACCGGCAGCGGGTCCTGTCCGTCCTCGAGGACGGCCACCCAGCCGTCCAGCACCGTGGTCACCCGGCCGCCGTCATCGAGCACGACCCGTGTCGAGGGCGAGTTCGGGTCGATGCTGAACACCCAGACCCGGGCCCGGGTACCAAGTCGCATGGCGAACGTCCGCGGGTCGTCGGCGTTCAGCACGCAGACGCCGGTCGGCTTGGTGATCCGGGTGATCACCGCCTTGACCTCGGCCAGCTGGTCCAGCGTCTCGATGCCGCCCAGGCCGAGGTGGTCGGCGCTGATGTTGGTCACCACCGACACGTCGTTGTACGCCACCCCGACCCCGCGCCGCAGGATGCCGCCCCGAGCGGTCTCGGTCACCGCCAGCTGCACGCCGGGCAGCCCCAGCACCTGCCCGGCCCCACTGGGCCCGGAGTAGTCCCCGGACTCGACCAGGACGCCGTTCAGGTACACCCCGTCGGTGCTCGACCAGCCGACCGACCAGCCGGCCCGCTGGGCGACGTAGGCGATCATCCGCGAGGTGGTGGTCTTGCCGTTGGTCCCGGTGACCGCGACCACGGGGATGGACGGTCGCGGCAGCCGTGGCGGGAAGCCGGACGGCGTATCAGCCAGGGCTGCACCGGCCTCCGCGAGAGCGGCGAGCATCGGCTCCGCTCCCCCGCGCAGGGCGTCGACCACCCGGCTCAGACCGGCCGCGAGCACCTCGGCCCGCGCCGAGTTGCGCCAGGGATAGGCGACCACGATCTCGGTGGCCGACGCGCCCGGCCGGCAGCGCACCGCGAGCCGGGCCACGCCGCCCGCGCGAGCCAGCCGTCGGACGACCCGGGTCAGCAGCCGGATCGCGAAGCGCTGCCGGAACACCGAGCCCGGCAGGCCTGGCCGCGTGGTGCCCAGCCCGAGCGCCTCGGCCAGCAGCCGGGCCGGCTCGACCGGCAGGTCGACCAGCCCGGCGCAGTTCAGCGTGATCTTGGCGGCCGGGCGCGGGAAGTACAGGTTCGGCCCGTCGAGC
>DATHBQ010000124.1:0-3265 GCA_035296105.1 Propionibacteriaceae bacterium
AGTCCGCTCGCCACCCTCGTCTGTGCCTACTCCGTGGGCCAGTACGCCACGCCGGCCCGGGCACGCTGGGGACCGCTGATCGTCGTCGCGGGGGTCGTCGGCGTCTTCGCGGGGATCCAGGGCTTGTCCCACACCGATCCGGCCGACCTCCTGTCGGTGCTCCTGGTGTGGCTGCTGGCCTGGGGGCTCGGCTTCAGTGCTGCTCGGCGGCGGGAGGAGCAGGAGCGGACGCGGCAAGCCCTGGAAAGCCAGGTGATCGCCGAGGAGCGCGTCCGGGTGTCCCGGGAGCTCCACGACGTGGTGGGGCACACCGTCAACCTGCTCGTCGTCCAGGCCGGGGCCGCGCGGCTGACCCTGGACCAGGATCCGGCGATGGCCCGATCGCTGCTGGAGGGGATGGAGCGCATCGGCCGCTCGACCCTGGCCGACCTCGACCGGGTGCTGGGCGGCTTGCGCTCCGAGCCCACCGATCCGCGCGACGTCCCGGCTCCGCCCGCCCCGGGTCTGGCCTCGCTGCCCGAGCTCGTCGCCCGGTTCTCCGACTCCGGGGTCGACGTCCGGCTGACGCTGGATCCCGCTCTGCGGCTGCCGCGTGATCTGGAGCTGTCGACCTACCGCATCGTCCAGGAGGCGCTCACCAACACCCTCAAGCACGCCGCGCCCTGCTCGGCCGCGGTGGTGGTCGAGCGAGTGAACGGCTCCGTGGTCGTCGAGGTATCCGACAACGGTCCCGGCGTACGCGAGACCGACGGCCGGGGTCGCGGTCTGGTCGGCATCGCCGAGCGGGTCTCTATGGGCGGTGGCGTCCTCGAGCACGGTAACTCCGACACCGGCGGCTTCCGGCTGCGCGCCGAGCTCCCCATGCCATGACCATTCGGATCCTGATCGCCGACGACGATGGGCTGCTCCGCGCCGGGCTCGCCGTCATCCTCCGCACCGCGGCCGACCTCGAGGTGGTGGCGGAGGCCGGCGACGGGATCGAGGCGGTCCGGCTCGGCCAACAGCACGCGCCGGACGTGATCCTGATGGACGTCCGGATGCCGGGGATCGACGGGATCGAGGCGACAAGACGGCTCGTCGCGGCGCACCCGGACACCCGGATCCTGATCCTGACCACCTTCCACGACGAGGACTACGTGTACGGCGCGTTGCGGGCGGGGGCGAGTGGTTTCCTGCTCAAGCGGGCCTCGCCGGAACGCCTCCTCGACTCGGTGAGGACGGTGGCCGCCGGCGACGCACTGCTCGACCCGGCGGTGACCCGCGGCCTGATCTCCCGGTTCCTGGCCGGGTCGGCGGCCGCGGCTCCGGATCCGCCGGCCGAGACCCGGCATCGGCTCGAGCGGCTGACCGAGCGGGAGCGGCAGGTGCTGCTCCTGATCGCCCAGGGCCGGTCGAATGCCGAGATCGCCGACCTGCTGGTGATCGCCGAGTCCACGGCCAAAACCCACGTCAAGCGGGTACTGGCCAAGATCGACGCCCACGATCGGGCTCAGGCGGTGGTGTTCGCCTATCGCAGCGGACTGATCGTCGATCCCACACCGGCTTGAGTCGCGGGCGTCGTACCTTAGCGCTGTGACGGAGCGGGCGAGGATCGACGACCTGCTGGCGTACGCCCGGCGCGACGTCGACCGGGTGCGCGCGGCCGACCTGGCCGGGGAGATGGCCGCCGGCGCGCTCGTCGTCGACACCCGGCCGATCGAACAGCGCCGGCGGGACGGTGAGCTGCCCGGGGCGGTGATCATCGACCGGAACGTCCTGGAGTGGCGGCTCGACCCGACCTGCCCGCACCGCATCCCCCAGGCTGCCGACCCGGACCGGCGCATCATCGTCGTCTGCAACGAGGGCTACAGCTCGAGCTTGGCGGCGGCGACCCTGCGTCAGCTCGGGCTCGGGCGAGCCACTGACCTCGCGGGTGGGTTCCAGGCGTGGAAGGAGATCTCGAATGGCAGGTGACGGGCCGGTGCTGGTGGTCGGGGGCACCGGATTCCTCGGCAGCCAGGTGGTGACGGAACTGCTCAGCCGCGGCAAGCGCGTACGCGCGCTGGTCCGGCCCACCTCCGACGCCGGACGCCTGGAATCGGCCGGAGCGGAGGTCGCGCGCGGCGACATGATGGACCCGGCCTCGCTGCGGCAGGCGATGGACGGCGCGGACGCGGTGATCAGCACGGCCGCCGGCTACACCCGGCACACCAAGGGCGACACCCCCGACATCGACATCGTCGGCAACCGCAACCTGGCCGACGCGGCGAGCCAGACCGGGATCCGCCGGTTCGTGCTGACCAGCATCCTGACCTGCGACCAGACCCCGGAGGTGCCCCACTTCTGGCACAAGAAGCTGGCCGAGGACCGGCTGGAGCAGGCGGGCGTCCCGTTCGTGTCGCTGCGGCCCGGCGCCTTCCTCGACATGCTCACCAAGATCGGCCGCGGTGATCCGTTCGCCAAGCGCCGGCTGATGTGGCTCGGCGACCCGACGATTCCCCTCACCTTCGTGCTGACCTCGGACCTGGCCGGATACCTCGCCGACGCGGTCGACGCGCCCGGAGTCGACGGGCAGCGGATCGACATCGGCTGGGACCGGCCGGTCAGCATGCGGGAAGTCGCGGGAATTTCCGGGGACCTGCTCGGCCAGCCCGTGAAGGTGCGGGCAGTTCCGTCCGGCGTGATCAACGTCGCCGGGGCGGTGGTCGGCCGGTTCAACCCTGGCGTCAAGGACCTGAGCGCGATGCTGCGCTGGTTCCGGACCGGCCGGTACTGCGCCGACCCGACCCGCCAGGGGGAAGTCTTCGGGCCGGTACCCACCGCCGAGGACGCCATCGCGAGGCTGATCCGGCAGCTCGGGCACAACATTCCCTGAATCGCCGTCTCCGGATTACCCTTCCCGCCCGGCGGCATGCAACACTTGACTCGCTGTTGCAGTTCTTGAGCCGTGGTAAGTGCTACGCCCCTGGGAAATTGCGTGGGCGGGGCTAGGCCGGCGTCCGACAGCAGTCGAAGAGTCGCGAGGTGCGACCTCGACGTCAGAGGAGAGTTTCATGGCACAGGGAACCGTCAAGTGGTTCAACGGCGAGAAGGGCTTCGGGTTCATCGAGGTCGATGGGGGCGGCGCCGACGTGTTCGTGCACTACAGCGCGATCGCCTCGTCCGGCTACCGGTCGCTCGATGAGGGACAGCGGGTGGAGTTCGAGACCACCCAGGGTCCGAAGGGTCAGCAGGCGGACAACGTTCGCCCCATCTGATCGCGTAGGTTCTGAGGAAGCGCCGGCCG